>JAFZPO010000270.1 GCA_017550305.1 Clostridia bacterium | reverse complement strand
TTCCTCATTGAGCACCTGGACTCCGTCCTGAATGGAAATGCCTTTCGCGGAAAAGAACAGGATATCCGGCCGGTAGCTTTCCATGGCTTCGATTGCTTCCAGACCCACGGTACCGTCGATACGGCGCATGAGCATGCCGCCGATAATATATACGCTGGCATCCGGAAGTTCCGCTCCGCATTCTTCAGCCGTATTCAGTCCGTTCGTCAGGATCTGCAGCTTCTGCTTCTCTTTCAGGAAGGGAATCATTGCCGCCACAGTACTGGTCGAGTCCATCAGAACAAGGCTGCTGTCAGTCACCAAAGACGCTGCCAATCCTGCGATCTGCTGCTTGGCACTGCGGACTTCGTTTTTCCGCAGATCAAAATCGCTGACACTGTCACCGCGCTCCAGCAGCGTTACCTTGCCGTAGGAGCGCCGCAGCATACCGCGCTGTTCCAGTTTGATCAGGTCACGCCGAAGGGTACAGGCAGATACAAAGCATACTTTGGACAATTCTTTGATGCTGGTGACGCGGCGTTTTTTCAGTTCTTCCAGTATTACGCTCAGACGTTCTTCGTTATCCATGGTCTTCCTCCGAAAAACGTCCTTACTCCTTGACCGAGCCCATCATGACGCCCTTCATGAAGTACTTCTGCACGAAAGGATAGATACACAGAATCGGGACAGTGCTGATAATGATCAGCGCGTATTTGAGCAGTGTGTCCAGATACAGGGAATCGCCGGCATCCGCTGCAGCCGCAGAAGCGGCATTGTTGACGTGGATCAGCAGGATCTCACGCAGGAACAGCTGCAGGGGGAACTTGCGGCGGTTGGTCAGGTAGATCATGGCGTCAAACCAACTGTTCCAGTGTTCCACGGCGTAATACAGAATCATGACTGCGATAGTCGCCTTGGCGCATGGGATAATGATCCTGAACAGGATGGTCGGCTCATTCGCACCGCCCAGGCGTGCACTTTCCTCAAGGCTCACGGGAATTGCCTTGAATGAGGTACGCATCACGATCAGGTTCCAGGTATTCACCAGTGTGGGCAGAATGACTGCCATGCGGTTATTGAGCAGGCCCACGTTCTTAACGATCAGGTAGGTCGGGATCATGCCGCCGCCGAAGTACATGGTGAACACCACCATGATCGTGAACAGCTTTTTGAACATCAGCTTCGGACGTGACAAAGTATATGCGCCCAGGCAGGTGGCAAACATGTTCAGGATAGTTCCCACGACCACATAGAAGATGGTGTTCAGATAGCCGACGCCTACATTGGGATTATTGAATACTGCCTTGTATCCTGTCAGGCTGAACCCCAGCGGACGCCACAGGAAGCCGGTATGCACAAACAGCTTGAACGGGTCGCTGAAAGAACCTACCAGCACGTACCACATGGGATAGAGGAAAACGACTGTGAGCAGGAACAGGATCACATAATTGAAGACGTCGAACAAACGGCTGCCAAATGATTTGGTTTCAATCACGCTGTATCCCTCCTTACCACAGACTCTCTTTGACTACGTGCTTGGAGAAATAGTTCGCCGAGCACACAATGATCACGTTGACCACTGAATTGAACATGCCGACCGCGGCGCCATAGCTGTAGTCATTCTGTTTCAGGCCGCGGCGGTATACGTAACTGGACACGATATCGGATACTTCGTAAATCGATTCGTTATACAGCAGGATGGTCTTCTGATGACCCTCACCCATGACATGGCCCATACGCATGATCAGCTGTACGGCAATGATGGGAACCAGCGCCGGCATCGTCACATGCCACATGCGCTGGAAGCGGCCTGCGCCGTCAATGGCTGCTGCTTCGTACAGGCTCTGGTCGATATTGGACAGGGTTGCCAGGTAGAGGATGCTACCCCAGCCCATGTGCTTCCACACATAACTGCCGACATAGATCGTCCGGTAATACTTATTGCTTCCAAGGAAGTTTATATGTGGCTGCCCTGCAAGGTCGCGGAATACATTGAAGAAACCCGTGGAAGCCGAGAAGTCACTGATCATGCCGCACAGAACCACCAGGGAAATAAAATGCGGCATGTAGCTGACTGTCTGCACCACGCGCTTATAGCTGTTATGCTTGACCTCATTGATCAGCAGCGCGAATATGATCGGAAGCGGGAAGCCTACTATGATCTGCAGCAGGCTGATGATCAGCGTGTTGCGGATCGTGCGCCAGGCATACGGGCCTGTCAGGAAGTCTTCAAAGTATTTCAGGCCGACCCACTGCGACCTGAGAATACCTTTGGCCGGCTTATACTTTTCGAAGGCGATGATCAGTCCGCCCATTGGGGCGTATTTGAAGATCAGATAGAAAACCAGCACCGGCAGCCACATCAGGTAGATCTGCCAATTGTGCAGCATATCCTTTCTCAGCCGCGTGCCAAAGCTCTCCTTGAACCGCGCATCCACGCTTTGCGCAGCTTTTGC
Source organism: Clostridia bacterium (assembly GCA_017550305.1). Lineage (GTDB taxonomy): Bacteria > Bacillota > Clostridia > Christensenellales > Aristaeellaceae > SFMI01. Next base: position 241 of record JAFZPO010000270.1, on the reverse strand, counting down.
CATATGCTTCCCTCCCGTCACGGTATCTCAGATACACATATATACTGTCTGTTGTCCGGACCATTTCCCTGCGTATAATGCATACAAAGATACAATTTGCATCAGGATCCGAACCAGCAACCGTATGTTTTCTTATCTTAATTAGTATAAGAAAATGATGACAATTTGTCAATTATTTCCTGCAAAATTGCAATATATTGAAGATTTTACAGCGCTTTTTGCATGTTCTTTCATCATTTTT
>JAFZPO010000269.1 GCA_017550305.1 Clostridia bacterium | reverse complement strand
CAGGCGGTTGTTGCGGTTGATGACACGGCGGTACAGGTCATTCAGGTCGCTGGTAGCGAAACGTCCGCCGTCGAGCTGCACCATGGGGCGCAGATCCGGCGGGATGACCGGCACGACATCCAGCACCATCCACTCGGGACGGTTGCCACTCTGGCGGAAAGCTTCAACGACCTCCAGGCGCTTGATGGCATGTGTGCGCTTCTGGCCTTCGCCCTCACGACCCTTTTCCTTTTCGATCAGGGTCGCGATCTCGGTCTTCAGCTGAACACTCAGTGCCTCAAGATCGAGTTCCTGAAGCATTTCACGGACCGCTTCGGCACCCATTCCGGCGCGGAAGGAACCGCGTTCTTCCTCGCTCATGGCCATGATCTGGCGATAGCGGGCATCCGTAATGAGGCTGTGTTTTTCAGCTTTGACCACAGCTTCATTGCCGGGATCAAGAACGATGTAGTTTGCGAAGTACAGGACCTTTTCCAGAGCACGGGGGCTGACATCCAGGATCATACCCATACGGCTGGGGATGCCCTTGAAGTACCAGATATGGCTTACAGGAGCAGCCAGCTGGATGTGGCCCATACGTTCACGGCGCACCTTCGCGCGGGTGATCTGCACGCCGCACTTGTCGCAGACCTTGTCCTTGTCCTTATACTTTACACGCTTGTATTTTCCGCAGTTGCATTCCCAGTCCTTGGTGGGTCCAAAGATGCGCTCGCAGAAGAGGCCGTCGCGTTCAGGCTTCAGCGTGCGGTAGTTGATCGTTTCGGGCTTGGAAACCTCGCCGTAGGACCACTGCAGGATCTGCTCGGGAGACGCCATGCCGATTTGGATGGAGTCGAGATTGGTCAGTTCAAACATTCCCTATTCACACTCCTTCGCAGTTCACTGAATATCGTCGTCGTCGATGTCGGCCAGCGGATCTTCAAAATCGGCGAAGTCATCATCGATGTTGTCAGAGAGAGGTTCAAGATCGCCCAGCTCAGAATCGATATCGGTGATATCATCAATATCGCCGTATTCGCCGGACAGATCGATATCTTCATCCTCAGCCGCCTGATCTTCGCGTGTCTCGGGACGCATCGCGCGGATCGGCTGCTCATTGTACTCGTCCTCGTCATCATCACGGATCTCAATGACTTCGTGGTTCTCGTTGAGCACCTTGATATCGAGGCACAGGGACTGCAGTTCCTTGATCAGGACCTTGAAGCTCTCGGGCACGCCGGGCGTCGGGATATTCTGGCCCTTGATGATCGCTTCGTAAGTCTTGACACGGCCGACGATATCGTCAGACTTGACAGTCAGGATCTCCTGCAGCGTATTGGCAGCGCCGTAAGCTTCCAGAGCCCAGACTTCCATTTCACCGAAGCGCTGGCCGCCGAACTGGGCCTTGCCGCCCAGGGGCTGCTGTGTGACCATGCTGTAGGGGCCGGTGGAACGGGCGTGCATCTTGTCATCGACCAGGTGATGCAGCTTCAGGTAATACATGATACCGACAGTCACGGGATTCTCGAAGGGCTCACCGGTACGACCGTCGTAGAGGATGGTCTTGCCGTCTTCACGCAGGCCGGCCATCCTGAGGCATTCCACGATGTCTTCCTTCGTAGCGCCGTCGAACACGGGAGTGGCGACCTTCCAGCCCAGCTTCCGGGCAGCAATGCCCAGATGGACTTCCAGCACCTGTCCCAGGTTCATACGGGAAGGCACGCCCAGCGGATTCAGAACGATATCCAGCGGAGTGCCGTCGGGCATGAACGGCATATCCTCTTCACGGAGGATGCGGCTCACAACGCCCTTGTTGCCGTGACGGCCCGCCATCTTATCGCCTACGGAGATCTTGCGCTTCTGGGCGATATAAACGCGTACCATCTTATTGACGCCGGGGCTCAGTTCATCGCGGTTCTCACGGGTGAAGGTCTTGACATCGACCACGATGCCGCCTTCGCCGTGCGGTACCTTCAGGGAGGTATCGCGGACTTCACGCGCCTTCTCACCGAAGATCGCGCGCAGCAGCCGCTCTTCAGGTGTGAGCTCGGTCTCGCCCTTGGGCGTTACCTTGCCGACCAGGATATCTCCGCTGCGCACTTCAGCGCCGATGCGGATCACGCCTTCCTCGTCCAGATCCTTGACCGCATCATCACCGACATTGGGGATGTCACGGGTGATCTCTTCGGGACCCAGTTTCGTCTCACGGGCTTCGGATTCATACTCCTCGATATGGATCGAGGTGTACATATCTTCCTTGACCAGACGCTGGCTCAGCAGAACGGCGTCCTCATAGTTGTAGCCTTCCCAGGTCATAAACCCGATCAGGGCATTGCGGCCAAGTCCGATCTCGCCGTTTTCGGTAGAGGGACCGTCAGCCAGCAGATCGCCGATTTCGATCCGTTCGCCCTGGCTTACGCGTGGGCGCTGGTTGATGCAGGTGCCCTGGTTGGAACGGGCAAACTTGATCAGCCGATACTGATGCAGCTCGCCTTCGTCGTCCTTGATGGTGACCTGGTCAGCATCCACACTGTGTACGATACCGGCATGCTTGGACAGAGTCACGACGCCGGAGTCATGCGCAGCCTTGTATTCCATACCGGTGCCGACGATAGGTGCTTCCGGTACGAGAAGCGGCACGGCCTGACGCTGCATGTTGGAGCCCATCAGCGCGCGGTTTGCGTCGTCGTTCTCCAGGAAGGGGATCATGGCCGTGGCCACGGAAACCACCTGTTTGGGCGAAACGTCGATGTAGTCCACATTGGAAGCGGCCACTTCCATGATCTCATCGCGCCAGCGAACGGTCACGCGCTCATTGGCGAATGTGTTATCGGGATTGAGCGGCTCCTTGGCCTGGCCGACGTTGTAGTTGTCTTCTTCGTCGGCGGTCATATAGACGATCTCATCGGTGACCTTGCCGGTCTCTTTGTCCTCCTTGCGGTAGGGCGCTTCGATGAAGCCGTACTCATTGATGCGCGCATAGGTCGCCAGAGAGCCGATCAGACCGATGTTCGGGCCTTCAGGCGTCTCAATGGGGCAGATACGGGCATAATGCGAATAGTGAACGTCGCGCACTTCCATGCCGGCGCGGTCGCGGTTCAGACCGCCGGGGCCCAGAGCGCTCAGACGGCGCTTGTGCGTCAGTTCGGCCAGCGGGTTCGGCTGGTCCATGAACTGGGACAGCTGTGAGGATCCGAAGAACTCCTTGATCGCAGCACTGACCGGACGGATATTGATCAGGTCATTGGGCTTGACGTCAGCGGCATCCTGGATCGCCATGCGCTCGCGCACAACGCGCTCCAGACGGGTCAGGCCGATGCGGACCTGGTTCTGCAGAAGCTCGCCCACGCTGCGCAGGCGGCGGTTGCCCAGATGGTCGATATCATCCGTAACGCCTACGCCGTAAGGCAGTCCGAGCAGGTAGCTGACAGAAGCGGTAATATCGTCAACGATGATGTGCTTGGGAACGATATCAGCGATGTTCTCGCGAACGGCACGCTTGATATCCTCGACATCCTCGAGGCCCTCGATCGCCTTCATCAGGGAAGGCAGATGCGCCATTTCGACTACGCCGGCATCATGCGGATCAAAGGGGAGGAATCCGCGGGCATCAGCGAAGTTGTTGCCCACTACGCGGACAACATGATCATCGCACTGCAGCATCACGACATTGACGCCGGTGTTCTGGATATCAAGGGCGCTCTCGCGCTTGATGGTGTCGCCCTTCTTGACAAGGACCTCACCGGTGCGCGGATCAATAATGTCCTCAGCAGCGATATGTCCGCCGATACGGGCAGCGATGCCGAGCTTCTTATTGAACTTATAGCGTCCTACGCGCATCAGGTCATAGCGCTTGGGATCGAAGAAGAGGTTGTGCAGCAGCGTGCGGGCACCTTCTTCAGTCGGCGGCTCGCCGGGCTTCTGGCGCTTGTAGATTTCAAGCAGGCCATCGCGCTGGGATTTTGTTCCGTCACTGCTGTTGATCGTGGCAAGCAGACGCTCATCATCGCCAAGCAGGCCGATGATATCGGAATCACTGCCGTATCCGAGAGCGCGCAGCAGCACGGTAATGGGCAGCTTGCGGGCGCGGTCGATACGTACCCACAGGCAGTCGTTGGAGTCAGTTTCGTACTCCAGCCATGCACCGCGGTTCGGGATGATCTGGGACGCGAACAGGTTCTTGCCGGCCTTGTCCACAGTAGCGGAGAAATAAGCACCGGGAGAACGAACCAGCTGGCTGACGATAACACGCTCCGCACCGTTGATTACGAAGGTGCCGTGCTCGGTCATCAGCGGGAAATCGCCCATGAAGACTTCCGTCTCCTTGATCTCTCCCGTTTCCTTATTCTTAAGACGAACAAAGACCTTAAGCGGCGCAGCGTAAGTCAGGTCACGCTCGCGGCAGCGCTCAATGGTATTCTTCGGCTGAGAATCGAGTGAGTAGTCAACGAACTCGAGAATCAGATTGCCGCTGTAATCGACGATTGGCGAAACATCGGCCAGAACTTCGCGCAGGTCTTCCTGAAGGAACTTGCGGTAGCTGTTCTTCTGTACCTCGATCAGGTTGGGCATGTCCAGAACTTCATCGATGCGGGAGAAGCTCATGCGTTTGCAGTGTTTCCCCATCTGCACCTCATGCACCATAAAAGCAATCACCCCTTTTACTTTTGCACCCGTTTCCTAACCATTTTTGCCATCTCTGAATTGTTCTTTTTTTGTTCTTTTTCATCAGATCAGGTTCAAAAAAGGTCATACTTGGCTAGTTTACCAATACTGATGCAATTATAGATGATAACATGTCAAAAGTCCAATGTCAAGGCCGATTTTGAAAAATTTTTCTGGTTTCTTTTTCTCTTATTTCCGTTCGATTTGTATCCAAAAATCAGGAAAAGCAGGCGCTTTTGCCTGCTTTTCCGTGCCCAGATAAT
>JAFZPO010000268.1 GCA_017550305.1 Clostridia bacterium | reverse complement strand
TACCCTTCGGTGCGGAAGCGGAACTCGTACTGCCTGAGGCAGAGGTGACGGGCTGCGCTCTCGAATGGAAGCATGCCGATGGTGCAGTTACGTGCACTGTGGGTGCGGGAGAGTATGCGATGCATGTATCATTCAAGCGGGCTCCGTGGGACCCCCTGCTGATCGATGTCCCGCTGAACAAATTGATGGAAGACGATGAAATGCGTGCTTTGATCCGCGCGTGTGCGCCCTCGCTTGAAACGGTGCCGGACGCACAGAAGCTCCTGGCCATGTCCATGCGGAAACTGCGCGGGAACCATCACAATCCCCTGCCTGTTTGGGAACAGAAACGCCTGGAGACTGCATTGTGTGCGAAGTGCTTCGGCAAGGCATAAATAGAGTAAAACAGAACAGCGGCTGGACCGATTTGATGTCGGACCAGCCGCTGTTTGGGTTTGTATTGTTATTTGGCAAAACGTGCGTGAGCGACTTCAGTAAGCGTCGGGATCGCGCTGGAGGTACCCATTCTGCTGACGCACAGTGCGGAGGCACGTGCTGCCAGATCGAGACAATCGGAAAGTGACATCCCACGGCCCCATGCACCGAGGAAGAAGCCGGTAAACGTATCACCTGCACCGGTAGTATCCACAGCTTTTACGGGGAAGATGGGCTGGTGGCATACTTCATCATTCAGCCATGCAACGGCGCCGTCACCGCCCAGTGTCTCGACGAGCAGAAGATGCGGCCAGCGGGCATGTAGTAGTGCACCTGCCGCTTCGCCCTCTGCTTCATTATTCACCAGTTGTGCGGCCTCTACTTCATTGACAAACAGGATATCGCTGGACCTAATCAGGTTTTCTGTTACGCGCGCATTGAAGGGAGAGGGATTGAATACGATCTTTGCGCCACACGCATGCGCTGCTTTCATGATCTCGGGAAGAGCGTTGATCTCGTTCTGCATTATAACCAGATCACCAGGACGCAGTTCCTGCATGACAGCGGCGATCTGTTCGTCATCCACCCGCTCATTGGCACCGCCGAAGAGCAAGATCGCATTCTCACCGTTGTCTGCTACCTGGATGATAGCGTGTCCGCAATCGGTATCCGGCAGTCTCCGTACCAAGGAAGCGTCTACGCCCCGTGCAGTCAATGTGGCGCACAGACGTTCCCCTTCTGCATTATCACCGACATTCCCGGCCATGGCGACATTAAGCCCGGCAGAAGCAGCGGCAATGGACTGGTTGAGCCCCTTTCCGCCGCAGACGTGGGTCAGACTGCCTGAGCGCAGTGTTTCTCCGGGAGAGAGAAAAGCTGGGACACGGTACATATGATCCATGTTCAGGGATCCGAAACACAGGCAGTGCGGCGTTTCCCGGCTGCGCTGATAGGCAAGCCGCGGATCACCATTGGCGAGGTATATGACTCCGCAGTACTGAAAACCGCCTCGCAGCACAGCCCGCTGCATGACGATGTTATCCCTGTGAGTATCTATACGCAGCTCATCATAGAACAGGCCGGCATAGCGAATGATTTCCTGCATGACGCCATGCCTGCTTCCATCCGTTGCTACTCGGTGCATAACGGCATACGGACGGTCATTCAGCCAGGCTCCATCGATCTTTGAATAAGTGGGGTCAGGCCCGGGAATCAGCGCGAAGACGGCGTATATGCGGCCGTCATCCTCTGCAACACGGCAGACGCCGCAGCGGATATCCTCTTCCACACTTTCGCGCGGCGGATGCGTATTGCCCCACTGGGTAGGGTTGCCTACGCTGCGCATAAAATCACGTGCAATGGCATATATTTCCATTAGGCGCGGTAGATCTTCCATTACAGCCGGTCGGATAAACATCGCTTTCGTCCCCCTTTTTCCTCATTATATGCAAAAGCCTATTGCTTCGCAAGATTGACGCTGTGTGCCTTATACCGTATAATTACTTGGAAAGTATCCACACAAAAAGGGGGAATATAGAACCATGGCTGACATTGAGCGCTTGCCTGCTTTGCCACTGATTGCCAATGATCCTTATTTTTCATACTGGATGCCGGCGGATACGCTGAATGGTGCTGTTCCTGAACACTGGAGTGGTGCACCAAAGCCTATGACCGGTTTCCTGACGGTGGATGGCATCGAATACAGCTGGCTCGGCCAGACATCACGCCGTCGCATGGAAACGGTGTCCCTTCATGTCACGCCCACCCGCACGGTCAGCACATTGACAGCCGACGGTGTTTCTCTGACGGTATGCTTCTGGTCTCCAGCTTTGCCGGATGACCTGGATGCGTTGTCTACGCCGATCACATTTGTTGATTTTTCATTGTGCGCAACGGATGGAAAAACACATCAGGTCAAACTGTCACTATCGCTCAGCAGTGCATTATGCCGTGACGGTGAAACGGAGAAGCCCATGTTACATGCTCTGCTTTCACTTGATGACCTGCAGGCAGCTTATGTAGGACAGAGCCAGCAGCATGTGCTTAGCAACTGCGGCGATCATATCACGATCGACTGGGGATACCTGTGGCTGGCGGCCAGGGACGGCATCAGCGTAAGCGCACGCGATTCGCTTGAATACCGTCTGATACAGGAGCTTGCACCTGATACACCGATAAAATCATATGCGCTGCTTGGATATGATGATATTGCATCTATCAATTATTTTGGTGTCTGCTGCCGCGCATGGTATCAGCGTAACGGACGTACTCTGGCACAGGCACTGGTTGAATTCAATGTGCGGCATGATGTTCTGTTGGCAGCCTGCGAGGCTCTTGACGCACGTGTGATGAATGAAGCGCGCGCTGTGGGCGGGGACGATTATGTGCAGATCTGCGCTGCCGCATGGCGGCATACGTTTGCTGCACATAAACTGATTGCAACCCCGGAAGGGAAAATGGCACTGCTCTCCAAAGAGAATGACAGCAATGGCTGCATAGGCACAGTGGATGTCAGCTATCCCAGTGTACCGCTGTTTCTTAAATACTGCCCGGAGCTTGTTAATGCGCTGTGCCGGCCCGTGCTGTACTTCGCCTCCCTGCCGGTATGGGAGTTCGATTTTGCGCCGCATGATGTCGGCCGATATCCGTATGCAACAGGCCAGGTCTATGCTGCCGCACATACACCTAATGGATTGACTCCGCCGCCCTATTATATGTATCCGGCAGGTACCGATGTTTATAATCTGCGTAGCCAGATGCCGGTAGAGGAATGTGGGAACATGCTGATCATGCTGGCAGCAGCCATTGCATATGGTGCTAAGGATGATCTGCTGAAAAAGTATACACCTGCACTTGAAAAGTGGGTGAAATATCTGGACCAGTATGGTGAAGACCCGGGCGAACAGCTGTGTACGGATGATTTTGCCGGTCATTTGGCACATAATGTCAATTTGTCAGCGAAGGCAGTAGTCGGTGTGGCTTGTTATGCGCGTATTATGGCCTGGCTGGGACGCGATGCGGATGTGGGATACTGGCAGGCCCGCGCGCATGAGCTGGCACAGGGTTGGCTGAAACGTGCGCAGCGTCCTGAGGGCTCGCCGCTTACCTTTGACGGGACTGGCTGGAGCATGAAATACAACTTGGTCTGGGATCTGATACTGGAACTGAATCTGCTGCCTGCCGACTTCTACAGCGAAGAGAGCTGCAGCTATCTGCCGCGTATGAATGCATACGGCCTGCCGCTTGACAGCCGTGCGGATTACACCAAGTCTGACTGGATCCTGTGGACGGCCTGCCTGGCACAGGATGTGGATACACTCCGGGCGATTATCTCGCCTGTAGCGCGCTATCTGCGGGAAACGCCGTCACGCATACCTTTCTCGGATTGGTATGATACGAAGACCGGTGCATATATCCATTTCATAGGCCGTAGTGTCCAGGGCGGGGTGTACATGCCGCTGCTGCGCTGGAAAGCACAGATATAAAACGAGACATAAAGAACGGCGCCTGCATCATATCGCAGGCGCCTTATTTGCGTGATTCTAAGTTATGTAATTACAAATCGAGCAGTCCGGCATAGGCCTTGAGTGCACCGTCGGTCTCACCCTTCAGTACGCGGGTTGCCAGCAGTTTGCCAAGCTGTACACCTTCCTGGTCAAAACTGTTGATGTTCCACAGGAAGCCCTGGAAAGCGATCTTGTTCTCAAAGTGAGCCAGCAGCGCACCCAGCGATTCGGGCGTGACCTGTTCGCCGGTGATAATGCTGGAAGGACGTCCGCCCGCAAAGTACTTGTTCGGATTCTCATCATCCTTGCCGCAGGCAAATGCAACGATCTGTGCAACCACATTTGCACAAAGCTTCTGCTGGCTGGTAGTACCCTGGATGTTTACGTCTACTCCAAGCTGGTTTTTACGATAACCAACAAACTGCAGCGGTACAATGTCAGTCCCCTGATGCAGTAACTGATAGAACGAGTGCTGCCCGTTAGTTCCGGGTTCGCCGAAGATCACAGGACCGGTGGAATAGGATACGGGCTCTCCAAAACGGTTGACGGACTTGCCGTTGCTCTCCATATCCAACTGCTGAAGGTGCGCGGGGAAGCGGCACAGTGCCTGCGAATAAGGCAGTACAGCCGTTGAAGGATAGCCCAACACATTGCGCTCATATACACCGATCAATGCGTCCAGCATATCCGGATTGCTGCGCGGATCCGGATTCGCAGCCAGCTTGTCTTCTTCATGGGCACCGGCCAGGATGCGGGCGAAGACTTCGGGACCAAATGCCAGACTGAGGATGACGCCGCCTACGCAGGAACTACTGGAGTAGCGACCGCCGATATAATCATCCATGAAGAAGGCGGCAAGATATCCGCTGTTCTTTGCCAGAGGAGAGGTCTCGCTGGTGACAGCTACCATATGACGGGCGGGATCCAGTCCCTGACGCCGCAGAGCATCCTGAACAAAAGTCTCATTGGTCAGTGTTTCAAGCGTCGTACCGCTCTTGGAGACCAATACGAACAGTGCACGGGAGATATCGATTCCCTTCAGTACTGCAGCAGCATCGTCGGGGTCGACATTGCTGATAAAGCGGGCTTCCATTTTGAAAGTGCCGTTTGTTTTAGCCCAGTTCTCGAGTGCCAGATATAGGGCACGAGGGCCAAGATCGCTGCCTCCGATACCGATCTGTACGGCATACTTGAAAGATTCGCCCTTTTCATTGACGATTTCTCCTGCATGCACGCGGCGCGCAAACTCGGCAGCCTTTTCCTGCTGTGCTACATAGAAATCACGCTTGTTAACGCCGTCCGCTTCAACGTCCTGACCGAGCTGCCCGCGCGTCAGATGATGCAGAACACGGCGCTTTTCACCTGTGTTTACGATTTCACCGTTGTATACGGCAGC
>JAFZPO010000267.1 GCA_017550305.1 Clostridia bacterium | reverse complement strand
GATTACAGTATACCATATGCACAGACTTTTTTACAAACAAAATGACCGCTCGTCCAAACGGAACGAAACGGTCATCTTTGTTTGAAGTCTTACTCGCGGCCGGCTTCCTTGATCTTGGCAGCCTTGCCCTGCAGACCGCGCAGATAATACAGCTTTGCACGGCGCACTCTGCCCTTACGGATAACCTCGATATGATCAACGCGGGGGCTGTGCAGCGGGAACGTGCGCTCTACACCGATGCCGTAGCTGACGCGGCGAACCGTAAAGGTTTCGCGGCTGGAGCCATTGCGGCGGGCGATGCAGGTGCCTTCAAACGCCTGGAGACGTTCGCGGTTGCCTTCAACGACCTTCACGAACACGCGCAGCGTGTCGCCAACGTTGAAGTCAGGCCGATCGGTACGGAGCTGGGCCTGTTCGATGGACCGAATAATCTCACTCATGGTAACTAGTTCCTCCTTCCCTCATAGACGTTCGTGCTCGGCGGCTTGGCACAAGCCGTTCCCGGCAGAGGACCGTCCGTTTCACGCAAGGGCCAGTATAACATATATCCGAAATGAATGCAAGCACAAAATTAAGAGAAAACCGTGTATTTACTCTTCTTCCATCTGGCGCAGGCCGGCGACCTGTGTGACCGGCAGGGAGAAGCAGATTGCTCCGGCCTCTGTCTGCACACCCGCCTTCTCAATGATCGCGCGCATGATATCCGCCTTTTTATCCGCGCGTGCCACGATCAGTACAATCTGTTTTTCCTCGGCAAGCGAAATGCCCAGGAATTTCTGAGCAAGCTTCATGCCCGTGCCCTTAGCGGCTACCACCGTACCGCCTGAAGCTCCGGCCGGTACCGCGGCTTCCATGACCATTTCAGAAAATCCTTCATTCAGGATCACGAAGATCAGCTCATGCTTGAACTCCATTTTGGGCTGTGTGTTTTCCGCAGGCTTGTTTTCTGTCAGGTAGGACAAAACGTTTCCCCCTCCCACGCTTTTGACCGGTACGACCGTCATGATGCCGTTCCCTGGAATATCGATATACAGTTTCTCCTTGGCTGCACGCAGCAAAGAGTGTGTTGTCTCTGCGTCAGCTACGGTCATCGTCACCGCTTTCTCCGTTGCCGTAAGCCCGTTGCGGAGCAGATGCTGCGCAGATGCTGTGCCGCGTCCGAGCGCTGTCAGTGAAAAATGCAGCCCCAGCGTCTGATACAATTTTTCCATGCGTCTGAGACGGCTGCGGTCCAGAACCGTGATCACCAGATTCAGTTCCATGTCACACCTCCCAGAGCTCGATGATATCGGCGGCACCGTACGCTGCCACTGCTTCCTTGCGTACGCGTCCGCGGGACCGCAGCATGAAGATCGCACCCATGATCTGAACAGTGATCAGGGGCATCATGGCAACCATGGCGACCAGGCCGAATGCATCCGTCATAACGTTCCCGCCCAGCGACGTGACCGCTCCCATGGCAAAAGGCAGCATGAAAGCCGCCGTCAGCGGACCAGACGCCACGCCGCCTGAGTCGAATGCAATTGCCGTAAAAGTCTTAGGCACGAGCAGTGTCAACAGGAGTGCAATAGCATAGCCGGGGATCATGAACCACATGATCGAAATGCCTGTAACCGCGCGCACCATGCTCAATGCCATGGCAGCTGCGACACCGACCGACAGGCTGAGTCCCATCGCACGCGCGGAGATGGCACCATTGCTGAGCTGTTCTACCTGTTTGTTCAGAACATGTACTGCCGGTTCTGCATTGATGATGAACCAACCCATAACCGCCGCCAGCGGGATCAGCAGGAAACGCCACTGCTCCTCCGCCAAACGGCTTCCAAGCATAAAGCCCAGTGATGAGAAGCCTACGTTGACACCGGTCAGGAACAGCACGAGTCCAAGCAGCGTCAGCAGGAGACCGATCAGGATACGCTTGAGCGCAACCCGCTGGAGATGCAGCGAGACTACCTGGAATACCAGGAAAAAAGCAACGATCGGTAAAAGCGCACGACTGACCTCTGCCAGGTTTTCCGGCATCGCTTCCAGATAACTGCGGCCAAGCGCGACCGTGTCCGTATAGGAAGCAACAACAGATGATGCCGCGCTCTCCGATGCGCCGTGATATATGAACCCCAGGATCAACACAGCCAGCACGGGGCCGATAGAGCACAGCCCGACCAGACCGAAGCTGTCCTCCTGTGCGCGGTTGTCACTGCGGATAGACGCTACGCCGACGCCCATCGCCATGATGAATGGCACGGTCATGGGGCCGGTCGTCACGCCGCCGGAGTCAAATGCAACCGCTTGGAAGCCGCGGTCAGCCAGTGCAGCAAGTACAAAAACCAGTGCATAAAAGCCCAGCAGCAGCCAGCGCAGCTGTACAGCGAACAGGATACGCACCATGCTGAGCAGCAGGAAAACGCCCACACCGGCCGAGACCGTCAGGATCAGCACGGTGGTATTGATATCCGGAACGTTGCGTGCCAGCACCTGAAGGTCCGGTTCCGCTATAGTGACCACGGCACCGAGTATGAAGCTGACCGTCAGTATGAGCGTCAGGTTCCGTGTCTTGGTCAGTTTGGAACCGACATGTGAGCCCATCTGGGTCATGGAAGTGTCTGCGCCAAGCGTGAACATGCCCATGCCGAAGATCAGCAGCACGGATCCCAGGACGAACGACAGCATCAGGTCGTTCTGCATCGGAACAAAGAACAGGCAGAGAACAGCTACGATCATCGTGATGGGCATCACGGAATCGGCAGCCTCCTTAAGCTTTTCCAACAGCAGTTTTTTTGCCGGCACCTCAGTTCTTCCTCCCAAAATGCTATTTGATGTGTTTTCCTTCCTGTTTATTATATGGGATTGCTTGCCCCTCTGTCAATCCTGCCCGGACACACCAGCCGCTAAGAAGCCGTCCTGAAACCCTTCAAAAAAAGCAGCACACAGTCTGCCCGTGTACTGCCTTTGTCCGTATTCTGTTAATGGATCATTCCACAGCAGATGCCTTCAGCGCATTGATGGCTTCCTCGTCATACGTGATCTCAATATTCTCCAGCCAGGTGCTGTATGCTTCGGCATAGGCGCTGTTCAGCTGGTTGCTGATCAGGTACTCCTCGATCTCGCTGCGGATTTCGTCCGTCATGATCAGTCCGCCGGGCACATCAGCCAGATAGTAAAGAATGTGGATACCGAACTGACTGACAACGGGATCACTGACATCGCCGACTTCCTGCATTTTCTCCTGGAAGGCGCCTTCGGTAAAAGCACTGTCATACAGCATGCTTTCCGGATGCACGTGATAACCTGCGGCCAGTGTTGCTTCATCCGCCATGCCGGGATCGGTACCATAAGCCGCGATCAGGTTCTGGAAGCTTTCGCCTTGTTCAAGTGCAGTATAAATCGCATCGATATCACTCTGGCGGGAAGCGATCACTGCGGCGCGGGCTTCATCCAGGGCCAGCTTGGCTGCACGCAGTGCATCCGCATCCGCGGTTTCATCGCTGCTCAGTTCCTCCCAGGCAGACTGCGCATCAAGGAACGCATTCAATAGTTCATCGTCTACATCAAGCAGGATATGGATCACTGAACGATAACCTTCAGGTACGTACCAGCTCTCGTACCCGTAGTACTGGGTATAGTACTCATACATGGCTACATTGCCTTCGTACTGCGCCTGGTACTGCGCACCGTAGAGCTGGAACACATCGTCGATTTCCTCATCCGTTGGCGAATAGTTGTTGGCAAGATCCGCTTCGAGACGCTCACGGGCTTCGGAGAGCATCAGTTCGTCTGCAATGTACTCCTGCGTGTAACCGAGGGAGTTATAGTACTCGATCGCCTGCTCATGCAGCGTGGCGCGGTTCTCTGCGGTATCCTCGGTCAGGTAGCTCTCCACATAATCACTCAGCATCGCTTCGAACTCGACCGCAGCCTCATTCTGGAAAGCGGTCTGCTCTTCTTCGGTGAACTGATCATACCCGGCATCACGCACGTGCTTGTTGATCACAGCCTGTTGTACCAGGTAGTCGATCGCCGCGTCATAATCGGGATAGTCTTCGGTATAGCCGTAGTAGTACAGCAGATAGGCGTAGTACTCAGCATCGTCGACGGTGATCTGCGTTTCTCCAGCTGTAACGAGAACCGTGCTGCCGTCAGGCGTCTCAGCAAGCTCTTCTGCAGGGATCTCGGTCGCAGCAGGAACAGCGGTTGGCGCTTCCTCAGTTGTTTCTGCCTGTACGGCAAAGGTACCGGTCAGACCGGGAACAAAGATCTGGACAGCCAGCATAAGAGCCAGGACCACAACACCGATTGTCAATATCTTCTTTTTCATTTCACATTTCCTTTCCGCACGCAGCAGCTGCTGCGGCACCGTTTCATTATGCCACATTCAGCGCCGTCCCTGCAAGGCATTTTGATCTCATGTAAAAAAGTTACAAACTGGACACATTTCCCTGTATTTCACGTGTATTTCAGCATCTTCGGAGTTTGCAATGATGCTCTGTTTCCGTTATAATAGTAAGGTCATACTCTTCTTTCCGCAAAGAACGAACGCAGCATTGCCGCGCACTCCTCTTCGAGCACTCCGCCCACGCAGGGCACGCGCCGGGAGAAAGCCGGATCATGCGGAAGATCGTAGACGCTCCCGCAGCAGCCCTGCCTGGGATCATAGGCACCGAAACCGCATTCGTCCGGCTGTGCCATGACCAGCGCCCCCGCGCACATCG
>JAFZPO010000266.1 GCA_017550305.1 Clostridia bacterium | reverse complement strand
CGCTAAAGGAGGAAGGAAGATTACTGCAGACTCTTGACGAAGGAAGCGATGCGGCGGATGGCTTCACCGATCTGGATGTCGTTGACAGCATACGAGAGGCGGACAAAGCCGCTGGCGCCGAAGGGGGCACCGGGAATGACGGCCACATGGCCGTATTCGGGCAGCATGGATGCAAAGACGGAATCGTCTTCCACGACCTGTCCGTTCAGCTGCTTGCCCAGGTACGGGCGGATGTCGAGCAGCATGTAGAAGGCACCCTTGGGCATGGCGCCGGGCATAAGGCCGTTCTTTGCGAGCAGGAAGAGCAGCAGCGTGCGGCGGCGTGCGAAGCAGGTGGCCATATCCATGACGCAGTCCTGCGGCGCGCGCAGCGCGGTGAGGGCGGCGTACTGGGTGATGCTGTTGGGGTTGCCGGTGGCATGGCTCTGCAGCGCAATCATCGCCTTGATCACATAGCGGGGACCGGACGCATAGCCCATGCGCCAGCCGGTCATTGCATATGCCTTGCTGAAACCGGAAACCAGGATGGTGCGCTGCTTGGCGTCATCGCTGATCTGGGCGGGGGAGATGTGCGTATATCCGTCATAGCACAGGTCCTCATATATCTCGTCGCTGATCATGAAGAAGTCATGCTTGCGCGCAAGCTCTGCGGCGGCGGCGATCAGGGAACGCGGCCAGATGTTGCCGGTGGGATTGTTGGGGGAGTTGATGATGATCGCCTTGGTGCGCTCGGTCACGGCTTCAGCCAGCTGTTCGGGCGTGGGCAGAAAGTCGGTGTCGGGAGAGGTGGAGATGAAGACGGGCTTGCCGCCGGCGATCTTGATCATCTCGGTATAGCTGATCCAGTACGGGGACGGAAGGATCACTTCGTCCTGAGGATCGAGAATGGCCTGCAGGGCCAGAACGATCGCCTGCTTGGCGCCGGAGGATACGATGATCTCATCCGCTTCGTAGCGCAGCTTCTTATGCTCAAAAATATGGTCTGCGATGGCCTGGCGGAGTTCGGGAATACCGCTCACGTCGGTATAGCGGGTCTTTCCTGCATCGATGGCTTCCTTGGCGGCCTGGCGGATATGGTAGGGCGTGTCAAAATCCGGTTCGCCTGCTCCCAGGGAGATCACATCGATGCCCTGGCTGCGCAGCTGCGTCACTGTGGCGTTCAGACCGAGCGTCGCAGACGGGGAAATAGAGCTGGCAATCGCGGAAAGCTGAAGGGACATAAAAAAGGGCTCCTTTCAAAACGCAAGAAAAACGGTTAGTAATTGCATTATAAACCATTCAATGCGCTTTTACAAGCCCTAAAATGAAATTCTGAAGAAGAAATTATTTATTTTGGAGACTGTGACGGATGTCGTCGACGAGGCCGGCCAGGCTGGTGGAGGTGCGCAGGTCTTCGGCGACCTTATCGCAGCCGTGGAGCACGGTCGTATGGTCGCGCTTACCGATGGCGTCGCCGATGCGGGACATGGAGCATGCGGTCATCTCACGGCACAGGTACATGGCGATCTGGCGCGGCACGCTGACCTCACGGTTGCGGCGCGGGCCCTTCAGGTCCTCGGGAGTGACGTTATAGTAGGAGGATACGACGCGGATCACATCCTCGCAGGTCACGTTGTGCGGGGCGTTCTCAGCGAACACTTCGCGCAGCGCTTCCTCTGCCAGCGCCTTATCGATAGGACGGTGTGTCAGGGAGGAGTACGCGGACAGGCGGGTCAGGCTGCCTTCGAGCTCGCGGATGTTGTTCTCCACGCGCTCGGCGATCAGGTGCAGCACCTCGTCATCGCAGTCGAGCATCTCTTCTTGTGCACGGCGGCGCAGGATCGCGATGCGCGTCTCGAGGTCAGGCCGCTGGATATCAGCGATCAGGCCCCACTCGAAGCGGCTGCGCAGGCGCTCTTCCAGACGCGGGATCTCACGCGGCGGACGGTCGCCCGAGATCACGATCTGCTTGCCTGCTGAATGCAGGGCATTGAAGGTATGGAAGAATTCTTCCTGCGTGCTGGTGGCGCCGCCGATGAACTGAATATCGTCGATCATCAGTGCGTCGACATTACGGTATTTCTCGCGGAAAGCAATGGTCTGTCCGGTCTGGATGGCCGAGATCAGCTCGTTCATGAACGTCTCGCTGGTCACATAACAGACCTTGCGGTTGGGATTCTCATTGAGAAGATAATGGCAGATGGCATGCATCAGGTGCGTCTTGCCCAGGCCCACACCGCCGTATACGAACAGCGGGTTATAGGCATCTGCCGGGGACTCCGCCACGGCGAGGCAGGCAGCGTGTGCGAAGCGGTTGCTGTTGCCTACGACAAAGGAGTCAAAGGTATATTTGGGATTCAGGAAGGAAGGCTTCGGAGCCGCGGACACGGCAGGCTGACGGTAGCTTTCCGCTTCTTCCGGGGTCAGAAAGCGTACATGAAGAGGACGGGAAGCGGCTTTGGAAAGCGCGTTCTCGATCTGGATGGTATAGCGGGAAGACAGGTGCTGCTTGAAAAACAGCGTAGCTGTCTGAAGTACAAACGTATCGCCGTCCAGAGCGATCGGCTTGAGCGGTGCCTTGATCCAGGTATCATATGTGACGCTGGTCATGTCAGCGTGCAGTATTTCACAGGTCTTCTCCCAAAGCTGGGCGGTATCCAAGAAAAACGCCTCCGTTTACAGAACAGTGTATAAGGCATGTATAGACTGCGGGGTGAATACAGAGCGTTAAAAAATAAGCCGTTCGCTGCCATACGTGCGACCGGTGGATAAATCAATGTGGATAAATCCGTCGTCGTGCCTTTTGAACGTCATTATCATAGCAGATTAAGCGATAAATGGCAAGAGTTATCCACAATCGCGGGCTTGCGGAAGAGTATACGGTGGATAACGACCGGTTGTGGCGGGAACGCATTGCTGACACAAAATATCTGGTTCAGCGCATAAATAATCACAAATCTATACAAAATCAAAAATATTTCGCTCATATGTTACAAAAAAGTAATTTTTACGTCACGCAGCCGGCACCGTCGCGGTGGACAAACAGCCCCGGATGTGCTATCTTTATTTATTAGTAGGAAAGGGGGCGTGCGGCATGGTGCAGGCAGACGAGATCGGTGTTCTGCTGCATCCCTGGCTGGGGAAAGCGCTGCTGCTCCGGAGCGATGTCTGCGAGAGGGCTGCCGGGATTCTGAACGGTTTCATGCCGGAAGCGGATAATCTGGAAGGCCTTGAAAAGTCGCTGGACACACTGCTTTTCCGTACGGTGCACGGCATGACGCAGGGCGACATGCGCATCCTCCTGGATGACGGCCGGATTGTCCGTGTGCGTATGGATGATTTCGCCATGATGGCGGATGACCTGCTGTACCTGAAAATGCGCGAGATCGCACGCCTGCCTCGCGGATATGAGCGTATACGCAGCTATGCGATGTCACACAGCAGCCTGGCCGCGCTGCGGGCGCTGCTGGTCGATCTGGCATCCATGCAGAGCGAAGAGGAACTGGCGGCGGTCGCACAGACAGTGCGTTCCTGCCATCCGCCTTTCCGCTGGCAGCACTGGCTGCAAAACTGATAAAAGAGGGGATTTACGTGGGCAAGATCATTGCCGTAACCAATCAGAAGGGCGGCGTCGGAAAAACAACGACGGCCGTCAATCTGTGTGCCTGCCTGGCTGAACTGGGCAAGGAATGCCTGCTGGTGGATGCCGATCCGCAGGGCAACGCTTCCAGCGGTGCCGGCGCACAGGCAGGAGAGCAGACGCTGTACGAAGTGCTGCTGGGCCTGATCACGGCGGAGAAAGCCATCGTGAAGACAGACACCCCGCATATGCACGTGCTGCCTTCGGACATCCGCCTTGCAGCAGCGGAGATCGAGATGGTCTCTTTGGACCGGCGCGAATACCGCATGCGTGCTGCGCTTCGTGAGGTGGCCGGCAAATATGACTATGTCATTATCGACTGCCCGCCGTCACTGGGACTATTGACGGTGAACGCACTGACCGCCGCGAATTCCGTGCTGATCCCGATCCAGTGCGAATACTATGCCCTGGAAGGCGTTCGCAGCCTGACGGATACCGTATCGCGCGTCAAGCGCGGCCTGAACCCGCCGCTGGATATCGAAGGCGTGCTGCTGACGATGTTCGACGGACGCACGAACCTGAGCCTGCAGGTGGCGCAGCAGGTGAAAAAGCATTTCCGCGGCAAGGTGTTTGCCGCCTGCATACCGCGCAACGTGCGACTGGGCGAAGCGCCTAGCCACGCGATGCCCATCAACCGCTATGACCCGCGTTCCACGGGTGCGGAATCATACAGGGCACTGGCACGCGAGGTGCTCGCGCGGAACGGCGAAAAAATCAGATAAGATTGAGAGGAATGCGCAATGGCAACCAAGAAAGGCCTGGGACGCGGGCTGGATATCCTGCTGCCGGAAAGCGATATGCCCGGCGGAACGACCGAGATCGCCTTAAATGACCTGGATCCCAACCCGGAACAGCCGCGCCGCGCGTTTGACCGCGAAGCGCTGGAAACGCTGGCCGAAAGCATCCGCCAGAGCGGTGTCCTTCAGCCGCTGCTTGTGACTCCCGAAGGCGCCCGTTACCGCATTGTAGCCGGTGAACGCCGCTTCCGTGCAGCACGCATGGCGGGACTGCAGACCGTACCGTGCGTTGTGCGCGAGATGGATGAACGCGAGCGCATGGAGGCCGCGCTGATCGAGAACCTGCAGCGCGAAGACCTGAACCCCATTGAAGAAGCGAACGGTATCCGCGCGCTTATGGATGAGTGCGGGTATACGCAGGAAACAGCCGCGCAGCGTGTCGGACGTTCACGCCCGGCAGTGGCAAACCTTCTGCGTCTGCTTAACCTGCCCGAAGACATCCAGGCGATGGTAGAGAGCGGCGATATCTCCGGGGGACATGCCCGTGTCCTGGCCGGTATCCGTGATGCTGCCTGGCAGCATAAGCTGGCGCAGCGGATCGTTGCTGAGGGGCTCAGCGTCCGCGAGACAGAGCACCTGGCGGTCATTCCCGAAAAAGTGCCCGTCAGGCACACGCCTGTGCCGATTGCGGCCGAGCTCGAAGACATGCGCGCGCGCCTGCAGACCGTGCTCGGCGTGCGTACCGCGCTGCGCGGGAACCTGAAGCGCGGCAAGGTCGTGCTGCAGTATAATTCCGCAGAAGAACTGGAAGCTATTTTTGAAGCCATGGAGAGGCTCGAGAACGGCTGATAGGAGACATATATGGCATTTCAATTGCTGAAAGCAGCGCTGATGGGGCTGGTCCAGGGTATTACCGAATGGCTTCCCGTCAGCTCAGGCGGGCATCTGCTGCTGCTTAATGCGTTTCTGCCGCTGCAGGGGAGCGATGAGTTTTTCCAGCTGTTCGATGTCCTGATCCAGCTGGGCTCCATCCTGGCCGTGGTCGTGCTGTACTTCAGACGTCTGAATCCGTTCGCACTGAGCAAGACACGCGAGGAAAGGCAGAGGACCTGGTCGCTGTGGATGAAGATCATCGTAGCAGTCATCCCGAGCGGTGCGATCGGTGTTGTGCTCAATGACGTCATCGAGGAGAAACTGAACGGCCTGCCGGTCATCGCGGCGGCACTGATCGTTTACGGTGTCATCTTCCTGTTCCTGGACCGGCTGGAGCGCGGCAAGCATGCAAAGCGCATTCAGCAGGCGGAAGATGTAAGCTATAAGACGGCTTTCCTGATCGGATGCTTCCAGGTGCTGGCACTGATTCCGGGCACCTCACGAAGCGGAAGCACGATCATAGGCGCACTGCTGCTGGGACTTGCGCGTCCGGCGGCAGTGGAGTTCAGTTTCTTTATGGCGATCCCGACGATGCTGGGAGCAAGCCTGCTCAAGTGTGCCAAGTTCGTCATGAAGGGCGGAACACTGGCGGGCGGTGAGATCGCCGCGATCCTGATCGGGTTTGCAGTTGCTTTCGCGGTCTCGCTGGCTGTGGTCCGTGTGCTTGTGAAGTTTATCCGGACACACACGTTCCGCGCGTTCGGTGTTTACCGCATCCTGCTGGGCCTGGCCATTATCGCCTGGCTGATCCTACAATAATAGCAAGGGACATCCGTTCATCGGGATGTCCCTTTCGATCAAGGGGGAATTCTTTATGTGGAATGGAAAAATGAAAGCGCTCACGCTGAGCTATGATGACGGTGTTGAACAGGATATCCGGCTGATTTCCCTGATGGATAAATACGGAATCAAGGGGACATTCAATCTGAATCCCGGACGCCAGAACTATTCGGATACATTTCAGAAGCATGCTGTGACCGTACATCATCTGGATCTGAAAGACCTGCCCAAGGTGTACGAAGGACATGAGGTTGCGGGCCACAGCTGCACGCATCCGCATCTTGAGAACCTCACAGGCGAACGCCTGCGTGATGAGGTCATTGGCTGTCAGGATCAGCTGAGCCAGCTGTTCGGACGCAAGATGTATGGCTTTGCCTACCCTTATGGGACTTATAACGACGAAGTAATAGCCGTAGAGAAAGAAGCCGGAATCTGCTATTCACGTACTTGTGCACAGCACTGCAGG
>JAFZPO010000265.1 GCA_017550305.1 Clostridia bacterium | reverse complement strand
TCGCAGTCCGATTACTTCCAGGCAACCCGCGGCGGCGGACACGGCGACTATCATCTGCTCGTGCTCGCGCCGTCCTCCGTACAGGAAATGGCTGACCTCGTATTCAAGGGCTTTGACCTTTCCGAGAAATACCGCATGCCCTGCATGCTGCTGGCTGACGGCACCATGGGCCAGATGATGGAGCCTGTCGTCCTCCCCGAACCGAAGGCCGAACCCACTGAGAAACCGTGGGCACTGACTGGTACCGAAGGCAGGCGCAAGCCGAACATCATCAATTCACTGGCGCTCGCGCCGCATGAGCTGGAGGAGTGGAACAAGATCCGCTTCCAGCGCTATGAGGAAGTCAGGGAAAACGTGCAGATGAGCGAGAGTTACCGCATGGACGACGCGGAGATCTGCGTTGTCGCATTCGGCATCGCTGCGCGCGTGAGCCAGAACGCCGTGGATACGGCGCGCGCGAAGGGCATCCGCGTCGGCATGGTCCGCCCGATCTCGCTCTGGCCGTTCCCCGAGAAGGCACTGAAGGCGGCTGCCGCGCAGTGTAAAAAGTTCATCTCCGTCGAGCTGAACATGGGCCAGATGATCGAGGACGTGCGCCTGGCCATCGAGTGCAGCCGTCCCGTGAGCCTCTGCTGCCGTACCGGCGGCATGATCCCTTCGCCGGACGAAGTGGTCGCTGCCATTGAGAAAGCTGCTGAAGGAGGGGACAAGGCATGATCGTTTTTGAGAAGCCCAAGGCGCTGACGGACGCCCCGCTGCATTACTGCCCGGGCTGTACGCACGGCATCATTCACCGGCTGGTCGCTGAGGCGATGGACAGCCTTGACATCACCGGCCGCACGATCGGCGTGGCATCTGTCGGATGCTCGGTGTTCACCTATAATTATTTCAACTGCGACATGGTCCAGGCTGCCCACGGCCGCGCACCGGCAGTGGCGACCGGCCTCAAGCGCGCCGATCCCTCGAAGATCATCTTCACCTATCAGGGTGACGGCGACCTGGCCTCGATCGGTACGGCCGAGACCGTGCATTCCGCGGCGCGCGGCGAGAACATCACGATCATCTTCGTGAACAACGCGATCTACGGCATGACGGGCGGCCAGATGGCGCCCACCTCGCTGCCCGGCCAGGTCACGCAGACCAGCCCGTACGGCCGCGACGTGAACACGGTCGGCTATCCCGTGCGCATCTGCGAGCTGCTGGCCACGCTGGACGGCACAGGATATGTGGAGCGCGTTGCAGTCAATAACGTCAAGAACGTGCGCAATGCCAAGAAGGCGATCGAGAAGGCCTTCCGCAACCAGGTAGAGGGGAAAGGTTTCTCCCTGATCGAAGTGCTCTCGACCTGTCCCACGAACTGGGGCAAGACGCCGCAGGGCGCGCTCGACTGGCTGCAGGACAACATGATCCCGTATTATCCGCTGGGCGTCTTCAAGGACAAATTCGGTGAGGAGGCGGCAAAATGAGCACGACGCAGGTTTTGATCGCGGGTTTCGGCGGACAGGGCATCCTGTTTGCCGGCAAGTTCCTTGCCTATGCCGGGCTTCTGCAGGGACGCTGCGTTTCGTGGCTGCCTTCCTACGGCCCGGAAATGCGCGGCGGTACAGCCAACTGCTCCGTTATCCTAAGCGACAGCCAGATCGGTTCCCCGATCGTGGACCGTCCCGATGTCCTGATCGCCATGAACCTGCCATCGCTGGACAAGTATGAGAACGAGGCGCCTGCCGGCGCGGACATCTTTGTGGACAGCTCGCTGATCCAGCGCCCCGTCCGCCGCACCGACGTGAACGTATGGCCGATCCCGGCGACCGCCATGGCGTCCGAGAACGGCTATGATACGCTGGCGAACATGATCCTCATGGGGCATGTGATCGCAAAGACGGGGATCATTCCCAAGGAACTGATCGGGGACGCAATGAAGAAGGTCGTATCGGCACGGCATGCCGATCTGCTTGAAAAGAACCTGGAAGCACTTCGCCTTGGCTTTGACTATGAAGGAGGAAAATGACCATGTTGAACATCCGTATTGAGCGTACGCAGAATCCGGCCCCCAAGCCGGCCGCCGACCAGCCGCTGGGTTTCGGCAAGATCTTTACCGACCATATGTTTATCATGAACTATACCGAGGGTAAGGGCTGGCATGATCCGCGCATCGTGCCCTTCCAGAAGATCTCGCTGTATCCCTCGGCCATGGTCTTCCATTACGGCCAGGAGATGTTCGAAGGCCTGAAGGCGTACAAGGGCACCGATGGCAGGGCCTATCTTTTCCGCCCCGACATGAACGCCAAGCGTGCGAACAGGTCCAATGACCGCCTGTGCATCCCGCGCATTCCCGAAGAAGACTTCGTCCAGGCTGTCAAGGCAGTCGTGAAAGTCGATGAAGACTGGATCCCCAGCGCGCCCGGCACCTCGCTGTATGTGCGTCCGTTCGTCATTTCCACAGACGAGTTCCTGGGCGTGGCTCCCAGCAAGACCTACCTGTTCATGATCATCCTGTCGCCCTCGGGCGCGTACTATGCTTCCGGCCTGAATCCCGTCGGGATCTGGATCGAGGATGAGTATGTCCGTGCTGTCCGCGGCGGCATCGGCTTTGCCAAGACGGGCGGCAACTATGCCGCTTCCCTGATTGCGCAGGTCAAGGCACATGATTCCGGTTACAGCCAGGTGCTGTGGCTGGACGGCGTCGAGCGCAAGTACATCGAGGAAGTAGGCGCCATGAACATCTTCTTCAAGATCAACGGCAAGATCGTAACGCCCATGCTGTCGGGCAGTATCCTTCCCGGCATCACCCGCGACAGCGTCATCACGCTTTGCCGCGACTGGGGCTATGAGGTCGAAGAGCGCCGCATCTCCGTCGATGAGCTGATCGCCGCGCAGAAGAGCGGCGCGCTCGAGGAGTGCTTCGGCACCGGCACCGCTGCCGTCATTTCTCCGGTCGGCCGCCTGCGCTACGAGGATGATGTCATGACCGTCGGCGACGGCGGCATCGGCCCCGTGAGCCAGAAGCTGTATGACACGGTGACTGGCATCCAGTCCGGTGCGGTCAAAGATCCCTATGGAAACTGGCACGTCTGCGTCGAAGACTGATAATTAAGGAAACTGCTGTGCGGGGGGGGATAGACGCCTTCGCACAGCTTTTTTTATTGCAAAAACGGACCGTGAAATGTATAATAAAACTGTTATGCAGCAAAAGAAATGAATAGCTTTTCTTTTGCGCGGCAGACGTTAGCGGCCTGTAAGCGGGCTGCGGGAAGATCATGAGGAAGGAGGCGGTTCAGACCATGAGCACACTGACGTATAAATGCCCGTGCTGCGGCGCGTCGCTGGCTTATGACGGCGTGAGCCGCCGCCTGCAGTGCGCTTCCTGCGGCAACTCCTTCGAGCTGGAGGATATCGAGGCGCTGGAAGCGACCGGTTCGCAGTCGTTCATAGACTTTGAGCAGCCGGACGAGCAGTTCACGGACGAGGAGATCGAGGCGATCAGTTCATATGTATGCCAGAACTGCGGCGCCGAGCTCATGACCGATTCCACGACCACGGCGACCGAGTGCGCCTACTGCGGAAGCCCCGCGATCCTGCCCCAGGAGATCGAGGCAGGCGTACGCCCGCAGAAAGTGGTCCCGTTCCGCATCACGAAGGAGCAGGCCATTGAGATATTTGAGAAATTCTTTACAGGCAAGCGCCTGATGCCCAATATCTTCCTCAAGACAAAGAACCGCATCGCCGAGATCCGGAAACTGTACGTGCCATACTGGCTGTTCGACTGTGATGCATATGCCGATATGACCTTCAATGCCGAAAAGAAGTCTTCCATGCGCCAGGGTGACTGGGAGATCATCCGGACGGACCATTACCTGGTGCGCCGCGCGGGCACGCTGTGCTTTGAGGACCTGCCGGTGGACGGCAGCCGCAAGATGGACGACAGCATTACCGAGTCCCTTGAACCGTACAGCGTCAGCGACGCCGTGCCGTTTGAGCCTGCGGTCCTTGCCGGCGCGATGGCGGACCGTGCCGATGTCGACGCGCAGGAATGCGAGGACCGTGCCGCCGAGCGCATGAAGGTCACGATCGAATCACAGTTCAGTTCAACGGTCGGGGGATATACCAGCGTCTCGAGACGCTCAAGTTCCGTCAATGCCCGCGGGGGACGCGTGACGCCTTACCTGATGCCGATCTGGCTGATCACGACCGAAAAGCAGATCAAGGGTGAAAAGAGGATCTTCACGTTTGCGATCAACGGCCAGACAGGTCGCCTGACCTGCGACGTGCCGTATGACAAGGGCAAAGCCGCCGCATGGTTCCTGGGCGTGTTTGCCGGCTGCTTCGGGGCAGGCTACCTGCTTCTGCGCTGGCTGCTTGAATCGGGGGTGATCTGATGGATAATACCTGGATCACCGCTCTGCTGAGCAATTTCTACATGACCTTTGATTCCGGCCCGACGGAGCACCGCCTGAGCAGCAGCGAGTACGGCACGATTGGGCTCATCATCGTGGCAGTCCTCGCGCTGATCATCGCATTCGCCGTGATCGGCAGCATGAAGCGGAAAC
The DNA here is from genome assembly GCA_017550305.1 of Clostridia bacterium. GTDB lineage: Bacteria > Bacillota > Clostridia > Christensenellales > Aristaeellaceae > SFMI01. The sequence goes on along the minus strand of JAFZPO010000265.1, from coordinate 2,512 downwards.
TGAACACCGCCAGGAAGGCCTCAAACGCGCAGGACTATGTGAAACCGCATTCCCTGTATCTGACGATACGGGAGGATCGCTTTCTTTATACAACGGAAACGCGGCATCGTGTCGCACAGCAAAACGGACAGCAGGGACCCGGGAGGGGTCCGATGCAGAAAGGAAGATGAGTTATGGGTCTGTTGAACGCGGGTTTGAACGCTTTGAGCGGAACGCTGGCCAGCCAGTGGAAAGAGTATTTCTATGTGGACAGCATGACGGAGAACGTGCTTGCCGCCAAGGCACAGAAGAAGACGAAGAACCGTTTCGGCGGCAGCCGCTGGGAGGATGACAATATCATTTCCGCGGGTTCCGTCATCGCGGTCGCCGACGGCCAGTGCGCGATGATCGTCGATCAGGGCAAGATCGTCGAATTCTGCGCCGAGCCCGGTGAATATATCTATGACAAGGATGCCGAACCGAGCATCTTCTACGGCCCCTTCAGCACGGACAAGCTGAAGGAGATCCTCAAGATCACCTTTGAGCGTCTTTCTTTCGGCGGCCAGGCGGGCAAGGATCAGCGCGTGTACTATTTCAACACCAAGGAACTGATCGGCAACAAGTACGGCACGCCCAACCCGGTGCCCTTCCGCGTGGTGGACCGGAACATCGGCCTGGATGTGGATATCTCCATCCGCTGCTTCGGTGAATACAGCTACCGCATCATCAACCCGATGCTCTTCTATACCAACGTATGCGGCAATGTGGAAGACCTGTACCGCCGCGAGCAGCTGGACGGCCAGCTCAAGACCGAGCTTCTGACCGCCCTGCAGCCGGCGTTCGCCCGCATTTCCGAAATGGGCATCCGCTACAGCGCGCTGCCCGGACACACGACCGAGATCGCCGATGCGCTCAACGACGTGCTGAGCGAAAAGTGGGCCAACCTGCGCGGCGTGGAGATCGTTTCCTTCGGCGTCAGCTCCGTGACGGCGTCCAAGGAAGACGAGGACATGATCAAGAACCTGCAGAGCAGCGCTGCCCTGCGTGACCCGAATATGGCCGCCGCTACGCTTGCGGGCGCGACCGCCCAGGCCATGCGCGACGCTGCCAAGAACGAGAACGGTGCCATGACAGCCTTCATGGGCATGGGCATGGCGCAGCAGGCGGCCGGCTCGAACATCCAGGGCCTGTTCCAGACCGGAGCGGCCATGGAGGCGCAGAAGCCCGCGCAGCCCGCTGCCGAAGGCTGGATCTGCCCCAAGTGCGGTACTGCCGCGACAGGCAAGTTCTGCCCGGAATGCGGTACAGCCAAGCCTGCCGGACAGGGCTGGACCTGCCCGGCCTGCGGGACCGTGAACAAGGGCAAGTTCTGCACCGAGTGCGGCACGAAGAAGCCCGCCGGTGAGCCGCTCTACCGCTGCGACAAGTGCGGCTGGGAGCCGGAAGACCCCGCGCATCCGCCCAAGTTCTGCCCGGAATGCGGCGATCCGTTCGGCGAAGAGGACAGGATCTGATCCTGTGGTGCAAAGGTAACCCTTTATTTCTGAAAGAGGTGTTTGTCTATGGGCCTTTTTGAAAAGAAATACTGTGACATTTGCGGTGAGAAGATCGGCCTGCTTGGCAACCGCAAGCTGGAAGACGGCAACTGCTGCAAGGACTGCGCGGCAATGCTTTCCTACTGGATGACCGACCGCCGCACTTCCACGGTCGAAGAGATCAAGCAGCACCTGGCCTACCGCGAGGCGAACTGGGACCGCGTTGCCGCCATGAAGCCGACAAGGACCTTCGGCAACGGCACGAAGATCTATCTTGACGAAGAGAAGGGCCAGTTCTTCGTTGCCCGTTACAGTAACTGGGAAGGGGAGAACCCCGATGTTATCGATCTGTCCCAGGTGACTGCCTGCCGTACGCCAATCGAGGAGCATAAGACTGAGCTGTACGACAAGGACGCGAACGGCAAGCGCATCCGCTTCGATCCGCCCCGCTATGAAGTAGAGTACGAGTTCACTGTCGAGATCGATGTCGATTCGCCCTGGTTCAATGAGATATCCTTTGAACTGACAAAGACACGTCCCGACAGCCAGTACACGGACGCTTACCGCGAGTATGAGCGCCAGGCCGAAGAGATCCGCCGCGCGCTCGATCCCGAAGCGCGCCGTAAGGCTGAACTGGAACAGAAGCTCAAGCAGGCGCTGGATCAAGGCCTGGCCGCTGTCGTGAACGCCGCCAAGAACGTAGCTTCCGCAAAGGACGTGAAATGGTTCTGCCCGCAGTGCGGCACGGCGAATGAAGGCAACTTCTGCACCGCGTGCGGAACGAAAAAGCCGCAGCCGCCGGTCCGCTGCAGACATTGCGGCTGGGAGGCCGAAGCGGACGCGAAGCCGCGCTTCTGCCCGCAGTGCGGCGCCCCGTTTGAAGGCTGAATTTCCTTATAATGCATCCGGCAGACCTCTACAAGGGCCTGCCGGTTCTTTTTTTGCATAAATAATTTGAAAGAAATGCATACTTTTTCCCTTTAAAGCGTTACTTTTTT
>JAFZPO010000264.1 GCA_017550305.1 Clostridia bacterium | reverse complement strand
GAACTGGTCTGGACCGGGTACCGCCGTTTCGGCGGCGCATACCAGCTGATCCTGAACGGCGGCGTGTTCCATCACTATCCTGAGTATGTGCAGGCGCTGCGTGCACATGTCCCGCCGCAGGTGACGCTGATCGATTCCGATGCACCGCCGGTATACGGCTGTGCTGTGGAAGCAATGTATGATGCCGGGTATTCCTGCGGCCCGGAATTCAAAGAGAAGTTCCTGAGCGGGTATAAACGTGACTAACCCGCAGGGTTTCTCCCAGTAGTGTAAAAAACAATAAAACAGGGGCGTTCTTTTCCGGGATCCCGGAAAGAACGCCCCTTTGTGTTTTCCAATCAGCAGATATCGCAGGCGAACAGGCCGACGCCTTCTCCACCCCAGGAGCGGACATTGCGTACAAATATTGCTACTGTATCCTTCGGAAGCGGCAGCCAGAGCAGCGCCTGATGATTATCTGTGATCTTCTGAACGATTTTCCTGGTATCAAGGAGCCAGAAGACGATCTCCGCATCTTTCAGCAGCGGTGCGGGCATTTTCACCGGCGGCTCATTCAGAAAGATATTCGCGCGCTGGGTAAAAGTCTGCGTTTTTCTGCGCGGTGAAATGGACTCGCGCGTGAAATCGGGATCCAGCGCAAGGCGCATCCTGAGATTGTCTGCAGGCGTGTTGAGCGCTATGGACCAGTCACAGCCTTCCGGAATGAGGAGACGGTTCTCATTCCCCTCGTGCGGACGCTCCCATCCGTTTTCAAGCACAGCGGCATCGTCAGGGCCAAAGGAGGTGCTGAATGTGCCGCGCGGCGGCCGTGTGAGCCCGGGCAGCAGGCAACCGTCATCCAGAAGCTGCGCCTGAAGCTCATCCATGTGCGCCTGATAAATATCTCTAGGCAGGCACCCGTAGCGGGAGCACAGCGCCGCGGCCGTGCCGGCAGCCTGGCCGATGACGGAGCAGGTTGCCATTACGCGTGTGGAACTAAGCGCCATGTGTGTGGCGCTGATATTCCTGCCCGCGAACATCAGGTTGCTGACATTTCTGGAATACAGGCAACGGTAGGGAATGGCATAGGGGACTTTCGGCTTGATATGGACCGAGGAGTATCCGTCGCAGCGCAGGCCGCGGGGGTCATGGTTATCCATCGTCCAGCCGCCGAAAGCAACCGTGTCGGGGAAGTCGTGCCCTTCCTCCAGATCACGCTGATTGAGGATATAATCGCCTTCATAACGGCGACTCTCACGCTTGCCGGGCAGGAAACCGACCCATTCCAGTTCCCAGTTTTCCGCGCCGTGATCACCGTGGTTCTTGATGTGATCCCACACGCCGAAGGCAACGCGCAGGAGTTCCATGTTCACTTCCTGGGCATCCGCGATGGTATCCCGTTCGCCGCCGAGCTCCATCCACCAGAAGTTCGTGCATGTCTTGGTGAAATCATGGTCCTTGTTGTACATGCTTTCATCGTCCGGATAGACATATGCCCATTCCGGAGGCGTGAAAGGACACGGATGATCAGTCTCGCGTGCCTGAATCAGGCAGCTGTTGCCCATCGTCTTTCGGTCGGCGGTTTCGGGCGCACCGTATTCGTCAAACTCTGCTTTGCCCTCGCGGCCTACACGGTATGCCGCGCCGCTGATGGGAGCGAGAACGCTGTCTCCCGAGCAGTCGAGGAATACATGTGCATGCACACGGTGAAAGGAATAGGTGTTCAGCTGCCATCCTGTGACGGAAACGATACGTCCGTTTTCCGTTTCACAGTCCATGCAGGAACAGTTGAGAAGCAGGGTGATATTCTTTTCCTGGAGTACGGCCTGCAGCATGACGCTGTCCCACAGCGAGTAGTTCATAGTGGGATTGCGGTAGATGTTCTCGAGCTCAAGTTCCTGCAGGATGCCGGTCTCGCGGTTTTCCTTGCCTGCAGCGCCGCGCACCCACATGCGGACCTCGCTGCTCGCATTGCCGCCCAGCATGGGGCGATCCTGCATCAGAAGTACGTGCGCACCGTGACGCGCGGCGGAAACAGCAGCGATCAGTCCGGCCAGACCGCCGCCGATGACACAGATATCGGCTTCATGATTCTGACAGGGAAGCAGTGGATTCATAGTTGTTCTCCTTTCACGGTCAGGGGAATGACTGCATCAAACTCAGGCAGCCAGCAGTGCGCACCGTAATCGCGGGCGCGCAGTACGATCTCGTCATCATACATGAACAGATGCCATCCTGCGGGACAGGACGCATAAGCGCGGGCAGACACTTTCATGGCGGAAATGTTGATCTCAGGAAAACTGCGGCCTGTCTGTGCGCTGAGCACCTGTACAGGTCCGGACATGCCGAGACCGGAATGCAGATGGCCGCAGATGTATACCAGGTGCTCATACTCGCTGAACAGTGCACGGATCTTCGGGTCCTGGATACCGATTGAATTATCCTCGATATTGATCTCGCGGTAGTAGGACAGCGGTACGGTATCTATAAAGGGGAAATGGCATACGACAAAGAACGGTTTTCCGTCCTGCTCGTAGCGGCCGAACATATGGCGCAGCCAGGCAAACGTGCCGTCATGCAGATGCAGTGCATGACGGATCGGATCCAGAATGTTGCCGTACAGGTTCCAGTTTTCCCTGCTGCTGCCTGTCTGAAGCAGATAGTCGGTATTCAGGACAAGGAAATGATAACCGCTGACCGTGATGCCGAAGCTGTGTCCGGCTTCTTCGCCGGGAGCCAAGTATTGACCGGCTACCTCGCGGAAGATCTCGTCCACATGCGCTTTCTCCCGGAGAAGCGGCCCGCGCAGGAAGGGATGTAGGCCTTCCCGGTAGGCACGGGTGCCCTCGCGGTAGTTGGCTTCCGGGGAGTTATACATGGTATCGTGATTGCCGTGACAGGCAATGAACTGCGTGGATGGAAGATACTTCTGTATCAGATTACTGAAACAGCTGAACGCTTCACGGCCCATTGCGTATTTGGAATCGTTGGCGTTGTCACCGACCCCGACCAGCGCATCCGGGACAATGCCGGAATCGACGGTATCTGCAAGCAGTGTTTCTACACGCTGGCTGCAGATGTCGTTCGGGGCGCCGATGTGCGGGTCTCCGAGCAGGGCGAGTGTCAGCAGAGCGTCTTTCTGCGGCGCATTCAGGAACTCGGTATAGGCAGTGAACAGCGTTTTGTAAGCTTCTGCTTTATCTGTTGCTTCCAGAGAATGATCAAGTGCTTTCTGGAGACAGATGCGCATTTCGGGCGTATATTCCGTCCCCAGTGAGGAAAGCCGAGAACTGATTTCCTTCTGCAGATGGCGGAGACGGCCGGCATCAAATGCTGCGCGGAGGTCTTCAGCGGAAGGCAGCACGGCTGTTATGGACAGATCTTCCAGATACGCATTCCCGATTCCATACTGATTGAGCGTGTCAGCGCCTATGCTCAGGTCTGCCTGCCCAAGCGCCTGCCCGGCAAATGCCGCAAGATCGAGCTGAGCGGCAGGCGCTGCGTCCACATACAGACGGAGCGCATCATACCGGTCGATCAGGAGCGCGATATGGTGCCAGCGCGTATCGGCAGGAAGACGGATCCCGCTGCATGCATGCGCATTTCCGTCCGTATCGACAAACCCGAGCGTGAGATACGCCGTGTGCGGAAGCATCAGGACCGAGAAACCGGGCTCGCTGCCGGCTGCGCTGCGGTTGGAGACCAGTACGCCGCCCTGCTTTGCACAGCGCATATCGATGCCGGCCCCGGGTTCCAGGTGCTCATCCTTGGTCGCCCAGCGCATTCCGCCACCGCAGGGTACGCGCAGCCAGAACGTGACCGCAAAACTGTCGCGGGCCGGGTTCAGTCCTTGCGGCAGATCGGGACGCACATATTGCCGGGCTTCGGGCCCGAATTCGTTCTGCAGGTGGAGAAGCATGGATTATCCTTTCCTGGACTGCGCTGCTGCCAGATGGCGCAGATGCAGCATGACATCGTTTTCCCCGCGGCCGAAATAATCGTGCAGCAGCACGTACTCGGCGTAAAGCTGATCGTAGACTTTTGCGGCTGCAGGGTTCGGGTGATACTCCTGGCCGCTCAGGCAGTTCATGTGTGCGGCGGCTTCAGCGATCGTTTCATAAGCGCCTGCGGCAACTGCCGCCAGGATCGCGGCACCGATGGCCGGAGCGGAAACGCGTTTGCTGCCCAGCAGGCGCTTGCCGGTCACATCGCTGACCATCTGTACGAGCAGCTGGTTTTTATAGGAGATCCCGCCTGCCAGATGCACAGTATCCATCTCGATGCCGGCAGCCGAATGCGCCTCGATAATGCGGCGTACGCCGAACGCAATGCTCTCAAGCAACGCGCGGTATATCTCATGCGGCTGTGTCTGCAGCGTCATGCCTAGCATGAGCCCTGAAAGGCCGGTGTTCTGAAGGATGGAACGGTTGCCGTTCCACCAGTCGAGCGCGATCAGCCCGCTCTGCCCAGGCGCGAGCGCGGCGGCGCGCTCTGTGAGCAGCTGGTGCAGGCTCATCCCACGGCGCGCTGCTTCATCGCTGACAGAGGCAGGCACACAGTGATCGACAAACCAGGCCAGCTGGTCGCCCGCGGCGGCCTGGCCGTTGGCATATCCGTAATAGCCCGGCAGCATGCCCGAATATGTTATGCTGCAGGCGCCTTCGACGGCATGGAAATCGGGCTGTACGAGCATGAATCCGGTAGAGGTGCCAAGGGAATAGAGCGCGTGTCCCGGACCGGTCACGCCCAGTGCAGGAACGGCTGCGTGCGCGTCCAGGTGCATGGGCGGAACAACGATGCCCGCGGGCAGTCCGAGACGCTCCGCCATTTGTTTGGTCAGGTGTCCGGCAACGCTCGCGATGGGGCAGAGCTCACCGCGAAGGATAGTATTGCGCATGCCACGCAGCTCGGGGTATGCTTCCTCAATGAATGCGGAATATCCGGTCCCGATACGGTAGAAGCCCTTGTTGATGGCAGCCGCCAAGGAACGCGTGCTTTCCCCGGTCAATTGCTGGGTGACCCAGTCGCCGGCTTCCATCCACTGATCCATTATGTGGAAAAGCTCGGGATCCTCGTGCAGGACCTGTATGAGTTTGGTAAAGAATACCTCAGTGGAGATGCGGCCGCCCATACTGGCCAGAAGCTCCGGCGCATAACGGCGGGCAAGCTCGTTCATCTCTTCCGCTTCACGGACGGCGGAATGATGCTTCCACAGCTTGACATAGGCGTGCGGACGCCCTGCATACTCGGCATGGAAGCACAGCGGCTGCCCATCTGCCGCCAGCGGCATGGGCGTGCTGCCGGTGAAGTCGATGGCGATACCGATCACGTCTTCCTTCGCTACGCCGCTTTCCTTCATTGCAGCGGGCACACTTTCGTACAGCGCGTCCAGATAATCCTGCGGATGCTGCAGTGCCCATTCGGGAGGCAGCGGTGTGCCGTCAGGAAGATGATCATACAGAATGGCATGGGAGTAGACGGATTCCGCTTCGCCCATGATGGCCCCGTCCGACGTGCGGCAGACGACCGCACGCGCGGAGAGGGTGCCGTAGTCGATTCCGATCACAAACCGGTCTGTCATAGCTTTTGCTCCGAAAGAAGTGATTAATGATTACAGATACGCGTTCTGCTTTTTGAGGGTCTCCTTCAGCTGTGCCGTGTCCAGGGCCCGGACGGAGACACCTTCTCTGAGCGCGAGCGCGGCGGCAGTGCCTGCGGCCTGTCCGAGCGCCATGCAGGGCGGCATCACGCGGATGGCGCCTGCAGCCTCGGAAGTGGCGGAGACGCAGCGGCCGGCTACCAGCAGGTTTTCCACGTTCAGCGGCACAAGGCAGCGGTAGGGGACACCGTAATACTCACCGTTCTCTACAGTGACGTATTCGTTGCTCATGGGGCCGAAGCGGCCGTGCACATCGATGGAATTCGCGGCAAGCAGGATGCTGTCATCCGGCACGTTCCCCTGCAGAACGTCATCCGTGTTCAGTATATATTCGCCTTTGATATGGCGCGTCTCACGGATGCCGACATGCGCGGGAGTGCTTTCAAGGATGGCATTCTCACAGCCGGGAACATACTTCTTGAGGAAGCGGAAGATCTCCTGCACCTGCTTGCGGCCGGTGATCTCTGCCTGGGTCACGCTGTCGGGATCGGTACCATCCACGCCCATGATGCGGGAGGTATTGATGTTCCACTCATCCTCGCGCACACCGCGGAACATGCCGATCGATACACGCTGCAGGTCCCAGTCACCGTTTTCGCGCGCTTCGGACACGCGCCAGTGGAAGCTGCGGTAATTGACGCCGTTCTTACGGTAGAAGTTGTCACGGTTGGCTT
>JAFZPO010000263.1 GCA_017550305.1 Clostridia bacterium | reverse complement strand
GGTGGCAAGCATGGTCCACGTGGGCCGGAGCTTCCGCCACCGGGACCAGGGCACCATCCTCATGATCCTCATCGTCCTGGCCGCGGGCATCATTCCCATGACGCTGTTCAGCATCCAGATCACCTATCTGGCCATTGCCCTCAGCGCCAGCCTCTGCTACATCTACTACAACGATCTGATCCAGCAGGATATCCAGGCGAAGCTGCGCACCGATCAGGAGACCATCGCGCAGATGCAGGAGCATATCATCACCGGCCTGGCCAGCCTCATCGAAAGCCGCGACCTGGAGACGGGGGAGCACGTGACCCGCACCAGTGAGTTCGTCCGGACCCTGGCGGAATCCGCCAGAGCGGACGGCGTCTATCCGGACCGCCTGGACGATCATGCGATCTCGCTGATGTGCCGCGCAGCGCCGCTGCATGACGTGGGGAAAATCATCGTGCCGGACGATATTCTGAAAAAGCCGGGCCGGCTGACGGAGGAAGAATTCACGCTGATGAAGCGCCATGCCTCCGAGGGCGGCCGCATCGTGCGGGAGGTGCTGGAGGGCGTGGCGGACAGCGAGTATTTGTCCATGGCCGTGGACATTGCCGCCTGCCACCATGAACGCTGGGACGGGGGCGGCTACCCCGCCGGCCTCGCGGGGGAGGACATCCCCCTGGCGGCCCGGATCATGGCCATCGCGGACGTGTTCGACGCCCTGATCTCGGAGCGCTGCTATAAAGAGGCCACCCCGCCGGAGAAGGCCTTTGCCATCATCCGGGAGGAGTCCGGCACCCATTTCGACCCCCAGCTCGTCCGGGTGTTCCTGGACCACCGGGCCGCGTTCCTCGACGGCAGCGCGGGCGTTTCCCCCCAGGGGAAGCCCGCCCCCAGCGCCGGTGACGAAAGCCGGGGAACGGAGGGACGGATTGCCGCGTCGCTTCGCTCCTCGCGATGACACGTATCGTGACGCAGCCGCGTTGGACCGAAGTAAGGAGGTTATTATCATGAAAACCAATCGTTCCTCGGCAACTAAAGCGGTGCTTTTGCCCGTAATCGCTTTCATTCTCTGTTTCGTTATCTGCTTCTCCGTGACCTACACCGTTGCGCATGCAGCGTCCAATGTCACTTTCACCGACGTTCCCAGCACTCACTGGGCGTACAACGACATCACGGAGGCTGCGTCCCTCGGCTTCATTAACGGCTACGGTGATGGACGCTTCGGTCCGAACGACTCACTTACCCGTGAACAGTGGGCTGCACTCATTGTACGCACACTCGGTTCGAATGTCGAAACTGGTGACCATCAGCCACAAGGCAAACATTCGTTTACCACTGCTAATGCGTCTGCATGGGCAATCCCCGAACTGGTCAAAGCGGAAAACAGTGTAATTCTTACCAATACGTTCAATCAAATGAACGAAACGGAAGCCACTGCCAACAACAACGGTAACTCACCTGGTTTAGACAACAGATACGTTTTCTTGAACTACAAGAAAGCAATTACTCGTCACGAAGCAGCTGCTATGCTTGGTGGTGCATTCACGTGGACGTCCATTTGGAAAACCTACGACAGTGACCATACGCCCAATGCAACTACCCGCGCCAAACAGTTCTCTGACTGTCAGAACCTCGGTGAACTCGGTCACTGCATCGGTGTGTGTGCCAATGCTGGCATCATTAACGGCTATCCCGACGGCTCGTTCGGTCTGAAGAACAATCTCACGCGCGCCGAAGCCGCCGCTATGCTGATGCGTTGGTATCGCATGATGCCGAAAGACCTCGACGCCATCAAGACAGCAGGTAGTGTTACATGGAAAACAACCCAATACACAACATTTGCTATTTTAACCAGTCTGTAGATTCCGGAGCATGAGCACCACTTGCACGGAGTTTTGGCACCACCATCACGGAGAAATAGCACCATCGTCACGCAGCAAAGCACCGGCATGGTCTTGTGTACGGCAGCGGTCAGCGGAGCCAACCGCTGCACAGACACATCAATTATTCGTGTGAATCTGTTCTTTCGTTTTCATCGAGTTCCTGCTCTGTCCTAAGCGCGTGGATGAAAGGCAACTCACAGCCCTGCTCGTCCGCAATATGAGAAGGATTGCTGTAAGGACTGTAGCCTTGCTCTACCCATGCTTGCAGATCCATGACCTCTTGCTTCGTGGCATCTGGAACAGAAGCCAAATAACTTCGCATCTCCCGCCGGAGATACCCAATTGGCGGCTTCACTGATCCAGCCCACCCTTCAGCTGTGCGGTCAGGCCGTGGCGCTCACGCATAGAGATCGTTCCCTCAACGGAAATCACATAGGCGTTGTGGACGATCCGGTCCATGATGGCATCGCTGATCGGGCTGTCCTGAGTGGGGTCGGTATTGATCCTCTCATACCAACCGTCCGTATCATACTGGGTGCAGAAAATGGTGGAACCGTGCTTGGTACGCGCCTCAATGATCTCAAACAGATCATACGACTGCTGCAGCGTCAGGGGCCGCATGAGCCATTCATCCAGGATGAGGAGATCCGTCTTGGCATAGGCTCTCGCGGCTTTACGAAACTGGTTTTCTGCACGGGCAATCGTCAATTCATCCAGAAGCTCCGGCATACGGACATAGCGGACGTTCTTGAATTTTCTGCAGGCTGCGTTGCCCAGCGCACAAGCAATATAAGTCTTTCCGCTGCCGGTCGCTCCCTTCAGGATGATGTGGTGTTCTTCCTCAATGTAGCTGCAGGTCGCAAAACGCATCATTTCCGCCTTGTCCAGCCTGCGGTCTTCATAGTATTCAATCCCTTCAAGCGTAGCAGAAGGGATGTCCAGCCGTGCTTCTCGGATACGCCGTGTAACACGGTTGATCTGCCTGCGGTTCCATTCCGCAATGACCAACAGGCCGAAGCGGTCATCAAAAGGAACCTGGATATAAGCGGAAGGATCACGCAGCTGAAGTTCATATTCATTCGCCATGGCACTGAACTTCATTTCACGAAGCTGCTGGATCGTAGACGGATTATTCATTGCGCTGGCCTCCCTTCCGGTAATAGGCCGCGCCCCTGGTAATGCCGTGGCTGCCTTCGTTATGAACTTCCTGCGGATGTTCTTCCTTGCGCTCGGCAGAAGCCTTGCACAGAGCGCTAATGTTGCGGATCGTAGGAGCCGAGGTCAGACGCAGGACCCGTC
>JAFZPO010000262.1 GCA_017550305.1 Clostridia bacterium | reverse complement strand
CCATGGTCCACATCTCATTCGTCATCAACCTGATCGTGGCTGGGGTATCCTACTTCGTATATGATTTCCGTATCGAACCTGTCATTCTGTGCGTGATCTACTGCTTCCTGACCACTCGCGTAAGCGACTATGTGCTCAAAGGCGGCAAACAGGCACTCAAGGTCGAAATGATCACCGCGCATCCGGATGAGATCACAGACCGCGTGATAAAGGAACTGAACCACAGCACGACCATCATCAGGGCAAAGGGCGGTTACAGCCATCAGGAGAAGACGATGCTGATCTGCGTGATCAACAAGCACCAGATCACCCGCTTTACCGAGATCATCAGCGAATACCCCGATACCTTTGCCTGCGTTTCCAGCGTTAATGAGACCCTGGGCAATTTCCGCCGCGACGTACACTGAGGAGGAAACCGAATGCGTCTTGACAAATACCTGAAAGTATCCCGCATCATTAAGCGCCGTACAGTAGCCAAGGAAGCCTGTGACGGCGGCCGCGTTTCCATTAACGGGCGTATCGCCAAGGCCGGTGCCGAGGTCAAGGAAGGCGATGTACTGGAGATCCGCTTCGGTGCACGCATCGGGCGCTATCGGATCACCGATGTCCGTGAAGTCGTGCGCAAGGAAAACGCGGCTGAGATGTATGTCATTCTCGAAGAAGATGAGGATATCCTCCGGGAGAGGAGCTGACCATGGCCTATATCGAAGCGAAGGGCCTGACCAAGGTCTTTACCGTCCGGAAGAAGCGTGAAAAAGGGCATCTGATGCGTGAAAAGCAGCAGATTACTGCCCTGGACAGCGTTTCCTTCCGTGTAGAGGAAGGCGAACTGGTCGGCTATATCGGTCCGAACGGTGCGGGTAAAAGCACCACGGTCAAGCTGCTGAGCGGCATCCTGACGCCCAGTGCCGGTACTGCATGTGTCAACGGCCTGATCCCCTGGGAAAACCGCAGACAGCATGTGCGCGATATCGGTGTCGTCTTCGGGCAGCGCAGCCAGCTGTGGTGGGACGTGCCCATTGCCGACAGCTTCGCACTGCTGCGCGATATCTACCGGATACCGCTCTCTTCATATACAAAGCGTCTGGATGAACTGACGGATGCGCTGCAGCTGGAAAGCCTTCTGCGTACACCGCTCAGACAGCTGAGTCTGGGCCAGCGCATGCGCGCGGAACTGTGCGGATCGCTTCTGCACAGCCCGAGGCTGCTGTTCCTTGACGAGCCGACCATCGGACTGGACGCTGTCAGCAAACTGGCGCTGCGTGATTTCCTGCGTCATGAAAACAAGGAAAACGGCACGACCGTACTGCTGACGACTCATGACATGGAGGATATTGCCGCGCTTTGCAGCCGCGTCATGGTGCTCGGGCATGGCAAAAAACTGTTTGACGGTGCACTCAATGACTTGCTTGCCAGGTATGATACCAGCAGGATCGTGTTTGTCCGTTATGACGGGGACATCGTGCTTCCGCCGCTTCCCGAACAGTGCACATCGGAACGGGACGGGGACGGATACCGCATCGTTTATGAGCCTGCGCAGGTACCCACTTCCGTGCTGCTCTCCGCGCTCCAGGCAGCGGGCCCGATCCGTGAGCTGACGGCACAGCCGCAGTCCATTGATCATCTGATCGCAAAAATGTACCGGGAGATGGACCTATGAGTTCCTATTTCTCGGTTTTTCGCATGCGCTGGAAGATGGAGCTGCAATACCGCGGCGCCGTGATCGGCGGCGTGATCTGCCAGGTTTTTTTCGGTCTCATACTGATCTGCCTCTACCGTGCGCTGTATGCGGGCAAACCGCAGACGATGCCGCTTGAGTCTGTCGTGACCTATGTATGGCTGCAGCAGGCTTTCTTCCGGATGGTACTGTCCAGCGACAGCGAGCTGACAGACAAGATCCGTACCGGTGCCATCGCCTACGACCTTTGCCGTCCGCTGCAGCTTTACGGCTATTACTATGCGCGCATCATGGCCCAGAAGCTCCTGGGCAGTCTGCTGCGTGCTGCGCCGATGCTCGTGTTTGCCTGCCTGTTGCCACGCGGCTATGGCATTTCGGCACCTGTATCAGCCCCTGCCTTTCTCTGTGCGGTACTGAGCCTGATGTCCGGCCTGCTATGTGTCTGCGCCTTGGAAAACCTGACCATGGGCTTTACCATGCGTACACTGGATTCCCGCGGCATGCAGGCGCTGATGAACCTGCTCATGATGACGCTGTCAGGCAACATCCTGCCCCTGACGCTGTTCCCCGACAGCTGGCAACGCGTGATCACGCTTCTGCCCTATGCACAGCTGCTGGACTCGCCGATCCGTCTGTACACCGGCCAATATGCATGGACACAGGCACCGCAGATCATTTTCCTGCAGGCCGTGTGGCTGGTCATTCTCGTCTCTCTGGGGCTCCTGCTCTGGCGTGCCAACCAGAAGCGCCTTGTCATACAGGGAGGCTGAGCGATGAATACGATCAAGCTTTACCTGCACTCCATGCGCATGCTGCTGAAAAGCCAGCTGCAGTATCCCGCTTCCTTTATCATGCAGACTATTGCGCAGCTGGTGATGGAAGGCGGCGAGTTCATGGCGGTCATCCTTATCGTGGACCGTTTTGACAGGCTGAACCAGTGGATGCCCGGAGACCTGTTCTTTTTCTTTGGCATCATGTCCGTTACTTTCTATCTGACCGAATGCTTCGGGCGCGGCGTAACAGGCGCTTTCCCGGGCATGGTGCGTGCCGGGCAGATGGATACGCTGCTGATTCGTCCCCGCGGCGTGCTGACGCAGGTCCTGTGCAGTGCCATCGACCCCCGGCGTATTTCCTGCATCGCGGTAGGTACTGCGGCGCTGGTCATTGGCTGCCAGAGGAGCGCAGTGCAGTGGTCCCTGCTGAAAGTCCTGCTGATGGGCGAATCAGTCCTGTGCGGCTTCTTCCTGATACTCGGACTGTTCCTGATCGAGGCGGTCTTCTGTATCTATTCCGTCAAGTCGGTCGAGCTGGTAAACGCCCTGACCTACGGCGGCCGCAGTGCCTGCGAATACCCCATCGACATCTTCCCGCGTCCGCTGCGCTTTGTCTTTACCGTGATTGCACCCTTCGCACTCGTAATGCATGTTCCTGCAGCCTATATCCTGGGTAAGCCGCTTTTCGGCTGGCCCGCATGGGTCGCCCTCGTTACCCCGCTTGCCGGGCTTGTCACATTTGCTGTCATGTATGTTGTTTTCTACCGTGCCATGCGGCACTACCGTTCGACCGGGAGCTGAGACAATGGCCGCCATTTCTGTTGAAGGCATCGTGATAAGGCGTGCCGATTACCGCGAAAACGACCGGATGCTGACCCTGCTGACTCCGGGCGGGCGCATGGACGTGCTCGCGCGCGGCTGCAAGCGTCCCAAGTCTCCGCTGCTGCCGTGCAGCGAGCTGTTCGCTATGGGAAGTTACGAGCTTGCAGGCGCACACGGTCACGCGGTGGTCGCCTCGTGCCTGCTGCAGGAAAGCTTTTATAACCTGCGTCTGGACATGGACAGGCTGTCCTGCGCCGCTTACATGGCCAATATCTGCGAAGCCACGGTACAGCCGGACGACAACGCACAGCGTCCGTTCCTGCTCCTGGCGCACGCCTTGAAGCGGCTGAACTTCCATGATGACCCGCCGCGCGCAGTACTCAGCGTGTTCCTGCTGCATTATGCCATCGCCATGGGCTACAGGCCGCGCCTGAACCACTGCGTCAGCTGCGGCCAGGAGATGGAGCAGCAGGGGGGTGCGCTGTTTGACATAGAGCAGGGCGGTGTACTGTGTCCCGATTGTGCCGGACAGCTGACACGCGGGATGGTGCTGCAGGCATCCGAGCTCAGCTGGCTCCGCGAAGCACGCGAAAAAGGGATCCGCTGTGAGCTTCCGCCCGAAGACGCCCCGCTCTCGCTGCTGCAGGCGTATCTCGAGGCGCGGATCGAAAAGCATATCCCCCCGCTCATGACGAAACTGTAATATACCAGTATTAAAAATGTCCTCCCTGTTTCAGAAAGGAGGACATCTTTTATTTTGATCAGGTTCAGCCGATTGCTTCGCGGAAAGCAGCGATGGCGTCTTCCATCGGCCTGTCTTTAACGAACACACTTGAGGAACCGCAGACGATGATGTCTGCTCCCTGCCTGCGCATCTCAGGCGCCTTCTCAAAGCTGCAGTTGCCGTCTACTTCGATGGGCAGGTCGCCTTTTCCGTACTGCTTCAGCAGTGCACGCACTTCCGCGATCTTGGCGATTGCCTGAGGCACGGCCTTCTGGCCAGCAAACCCCGGATTGACCGTCATGACAAGGACGCCGTCCAACAGATCCATAACTGGCTCCAGCACATACGGTGCGGTAGGCGGATTGATCGCCGCCATCGCTTTTGCGCCGCAGGCCTTGACAGCTTCCAGCGCGCCGCGGAAGTCATGCGTGCTCTCATAATGCACACTGACGAATTCGCCCGGCTGCGGAGTGAACCAGCCGATCTTCTTTTCCGGCTGCGTGATCATGAGGTGGATATCAAGCGGGATCCTGCTCAGCTTGCGCAGCTGCTTTACGTAATCGGTGCCGAGCATCAGGTTGGGCACGAACACGCCGTCCATCACATCCACATGCAGGTATTCGATCCCGCACTTTTCAAAGGTGTCAAGCACCTGTGCCAGTATATCGATCGGTGCGCACATCATTGACGGCGCCAGCATAGTCTTCATGTAAATATCCCTCCTTGTTTCCTTTGTACTATTACACAATTGCCTCTTTTCGTCAAGCTATTGATTGCATTCATCCGCGCGAAGTGCTATAATTCTTCCGATATTTTGATTTTCGGAGGAAGTTGCGCTATGAAGCTTTCCAGCATGCTGGGCGACCGTTTCCGTGAGACGCCCGCAGATTGCCAGATCATCAGCCAGATCTATATGATCCGCGGCGGCTATATGAAGCAGGTCGCCAACGGCATTTATTCCCTGTATACCCCTGCGCGCCGCATCGTGCGCAAGATTGAGAACATCATCCGCGAGGAAATGGATGCCGTGGACGGCCAGGAAGTCCTCTTCCCCGTCGTCATGCCTGCAGACCTGTGGCGTGAAAGCGGCCGCTACGACAGCATCGGCAGCGAGCTCGCGCGCTTCAAGGACCGCGGCGGCAATGATATGGTGCTGGGCATGACTCATGAGGAAGCCAGCGTACAGCTCGTGCGCGGCACGCCCAAACCTGAAAGCGCCTTCCCCTTCATGATCTATCAGATCCAGACCAAGTTCCGTGACGAGCCCCGTGCCCGCGGCGGTCTGATCCGCGTCCGCGAGTTCACCATGAAGGATGCCTATTCCTTCCATACCTCGCAGGCGGACCTCGAAGAATACTATGCCCGCTGCTATCATGCATATGAACGCATCTTCGCCCGCTGCGGCGTGCCTGAGGTCGTTGCCGTAAAGAGCGACAGCGGCATGATGGGCGGCAATATCAGCCATGAGTTCATGCTGCTCACCGATATCGGTGAAGACACCATTGTCACCTGCCCTGCCTGCGGATACCGCAGCAATATGGAAGCCGCCGACTGTGTCGTCAAGAATGAGAAGGTCGGCAGTGCCCCCCTGACCAAGGTCGCCACCCCCGGTCAGAAGACGATCGAAGAAGTCTGCACCTTCCTGAACAGCGTTCCCGAGCGTTCAGTCAAGGCTGTCGTCTATCAGGAGAACCTGACGGACAAGTACATCGTCGTGTTCCTGCGCGGCGATCTGGAAGTCAATGAGACGAAGCTGCGCAACTTCGTCGGCTGTGAGATCCATCCCGCTGAGGTCGAGGAAGGCCATGGCATCGTCAAGGGCTTTATCGGCCCGGTCAACTTCACCGGTGATGCGCGCGTGCTGTTTGACAAGTCCCTGGACGGCACCGACAACATGATCTGCGGCGCCAACGAGATCGACTGCCACTATACCGGTCTTGACATCGAGCGTGACCTCAAGATCGAGAGCTTCTGCGACGTAGCCAAGACTTATGCCGGCGCCATCTGCCCCGTGTGCGGAAAGCCCGAGATCCAGATCAGCCGCGGCGTCGAGGTCGGCAACATCTTCCAGCTGGGCACCAAATACAGCCATTCCATGGGTCTGCAGTACCAGACGAAGGATGGCGGATTTGCCGACGTGATCATGGGCTGCTACGGCATCGGTGTCGGCCGTCTGTGCGCTTCCGTCTGCGAAGTCCGTCATGATGATTACGGCCCCATCTGGCCGATCACCATCGCGCCCTGGCAGGTGCATCTGTGCGCCATGCGTGCTGACAAGCCTGAAGTCAAGGAAGCTGCGGACCAGCTGTATGACGCTCTGCAGCAGGCCGGTGTCGAGGTCATCTATGATGACCGTCCCGTCAGCGCCGGCGTCATGTTCTCGGATGCCGATCTGCTGGGCGTTCCCGTCCGCGTGATCGTCAGCCCCAAGACGCTGGGCCGCGGCGCCATCGATCTCGCCGCCCGCGACAAGAGCTTCCGCCGCGATGTGCCGGTCGAGAGCGCATGCGAAGAGATCAGTGCCACCGTCCGCGAAATGCTCTCAGCCATCAACAACGTAGAATAAGTCCTCTTCAGATACAAAAACAGGAGCCGCAAGCTCCTGTTTTTGTATGCCGGGAATTCCCGGTCATATTCTTTTAGTCAGCCAGAGTGCCCATCGGGTCCCAGGGATCCAGTTCGATCGGTTCCTTGGCAGCCAGCGCAGCCAGATCGCCCAGGTATTCCTTCTCGATCGCAGCCTGGAAGACATAGTCATCGAACCAGGTGTCAGAGCAGATGTAATAGCCCTTCTTGCCGTTCTTGTCGCCCCAGCTGTTCTCGATCTTCCAGCGGGTGGGCTTGCCATCGTCAAGGTTGACGCCGGTAATGACCATGGCATGGTTCATGGCGGCGAACCAGTAGTTCAGGCTGTCTTCCTTGGAGATCTTCAGGTCCAGTCCGCTGACCAGTTCCGTATTGAAGCACTGGTTGTCCCAAATGCCCGCTTCGCGCTCGCCGAACTTGCCGACATCGCTGCCGAACCAGACGACCTTGCCCGCCTCAAGCTGGCGGATGATGGCGGCTTTCAGTTCGTCCATTGTCAGGTTCAGATGCTTGACCGGCTTGCCTCCGATCACATTGCCCAGGAGCTTGATAGTAAAGGTCTCATGATACGGCTTGTCGGCGGTAGGCGCATGGATCACGCTGACCGTGTCATCCAGCAGGCTACCCACATACTTGGCACAGAAGGCCTGCGGCGTATAGCCCTTTTCGATCGCGTAGTTGCCGTCTTTGTCCACATACTCGAAATCAAAGGTCTTCGGCGGTTCGCCGTAGCAGCTGCACAGGAACCCGTAGACCTTGCCCAGCATGTCTTCCTTTTCCTTCTGCAGAACAGCTTCGTCCGCGCCGCCGGCGATCATGTTGCGCAGCTTCGCGGAGCAGATCTTGAGGTTGCGGTTCAGGACATGGTTCATGCTGCGGGTATTCGCGGAGGCATACGTCTCTCCGAACACATCCTTGGGCACTACGCCGTACTTACGCACGATATTGGCAAACATGTCCCACTGGCCGCCGTCATGTACGCCCGTCTGCAGCGCGAATTGTACTGTACGGTCATCCGTGGGCAGGTCACTCAGCGCGATCATGGTCTCCAGCAAATAGTTGGCACGCTCAAACTTATCCCAGAAAGCCAGATAGCTTTGTGACAGTTCGAACTGCTCCAAATTCAGTTTCTGAGCAATACGCTCACGCAGTACATTGGTCGCGGCAAACAGCCAGCAGCGGCCGCTGTGCTCCTGGTTGGTCACGGGCAGCGTCTTGAGTTCAATGGAGAACTTCTGCTGCATATCCCATGCCGCCTTATTGACAAAAGAAACCGCATTGATATCCGTCTTGGACAGTGCCAGCGTTGCCAGCTTCCGCACGGGGCAGTCGTTATACTTCTCGGACCATGCACCCAGGAGTTCCTGTGTTATCGGGTT
>JAFZPO010000261.1 GCA_017550305.1 Clostridia bacterium | reverse complement strand
TCTGCACTGCTTCGGTCGACGAGAGCGTGCCTCCTTTCCTGCGCGGCAAGAATTGCGGTTGGCTGACAGCCGAATACGCGATGCTGCCTGCTTCAACGGGCCATCGCAAACAGCGTGACGGGCTCAAGAAGGACGGACGCGGCGTAGAAATCAGCCGCCTGATCGGGCGCGCGCTGCGCCAGGCCGTTGACCGCAGCAGGCTTGGTGAGAGGACCATTACGATCGACTGTGATGTGCTCGAAGCCGACGGCGGAACGCGCACCGCGTCCATTACCGGCGGTTTTGTCGCACTCTGCTGCGCCATAGACCGCCTGATCAAGGAAGGTAAACTTAAGGAATCCCCCGTCGTTCACCAGATCGCCACGATCAGCGCGGGCGTTGTTGACGGCACGCCGTGTCTGGATCTTTGTTATACGGAAGACAGCACTGCGGATACGGATATGAACTTTGTCATGAACGAGCTCGGTGAGTTCATCGAACTGCAGGGCACCGGCGAAGGCGCAGCCTTTTCGCGTGACAAGCTGAACACACTGATCGACCTGGGCGAGAGCGGCTGCCGCCAGCTCATGGAATGCCAGCGTGAGGCACTCGGCGAACGCGCGCAGGTGATCGGGCAGAAGCAGAAGCTCGTCCTGGCCAGCAATAACGCGCATAAGATCGAGGAACTGACCGCCATGCTGGGCGACCGTTACGATGTGCTCTCCATGCGTGATGCGGGCTTTACCGGCGAGATCGTCGAGAATGGCACCACGTTCGAAGAGAACGCGCGCATCAAGGCTGAGGCTGTCATGCAGGCAACCGGTTACCTGACCCTGGCAGATGACAGCGGGCTCAGCGTGGATGCGCTCGGCGGAGCGCCCGGAGTTTATTCCGCGCGGTATGCCGGTGAACAGCATTCAGATGATGACAATAACGCGCTGCTGCTGAAGAACCTTGCCGATGTGCCTGCAGACCAGCGTACTGCCTGCTTTGTCAGCTGCATCGCGATCGCGTCCCCGTTCAGGCCTACGCAGATCGTCCGCGGCGAATGCCCCGGCCGCATCACGTTCGAGAAGCGCGGCAGCGGCACATTCGGGTATGACCCGCTCTTCGAGTATGAGGACGGCCGTACGTTTGCCGAAATGCCCGCTGAAGAGAAGAATCGCATCAGCCACCGCGCACGCTCTATGCAGAAAGCGCTCGAACTGCTATGAAGCGGATCGGTGTGATCAGTGATTCCCACGGTGACCGCGGACAGATGGAGATGGCGCTGCTGAAGCTGGAGGCAGGCGGACGTCTCGATGCGCTGATCCACTGCGGGGATCATGCCAGTGATGCCGATTGCATCGCCGGAAACATCCTGCAGGTGGTCGCCGTGCGCGGCAACTGTGACGGATGGATGGATTCCCACGAGGATGAAATGCTGGTCGACATAGGCGGCGTGCCCATTTTCGTCACACATGGGCACCGCTATGGCGTCAAGCAGGAACTGTATACACTGGCGGATGCCGCTGCCGGCCGCGGCGCACGTATCTGCTGTTTCGGGCATACCCATGAGCCCTGCTGCCGTATCGAAAGCGGCGTGCTGATGATCAACCCCGGTGCATGCATCGGCACAGGCGACTGCGCGCTGATCACCATTGACGACCGCCGCCGTTTCGATGTCACCATGATGACACGCTGAGAAAGGATCTGCCGTGCTGCGTAAACTCTCTGCCCTGTTCGCACTTCTCCTTCTGGCAGCCCTCTTTTTTGCGCTGCCTATTCTCGGCACTTCGGAGAAGCAGGTCACTTCCGATGTATCCTCCTCGCTGCAGAGCATCGGCGGTGTTCAGAGCACTAGTCTGGATACCCTGATCACGGCATTCGGCTGCGATGTGCCGCATGACCGCGCTGGCGGCATCGGGATCGTGGAAGATGTCACGCTCGGCAGTCTGAACGCGCGTATGCTGCGCTGGCAGCGCGAAGGCGGTCTGGTCATATCTGCCATACGGCCTGCCGCTGCCGCGCAGCTCCTCCGCGAGGACGGACTTGAGCTGGACACACAGCATATGTGGACTGTCGGCGGAGCCGGGCTCATTACCGCAACAGGCGGACGCGGTTCCTGCGCTTACTATACGACGGACGATGCCGCATATTCCCTTTTTCTTCCCGGTGCCGATACCGACGCGCTGCTCAGCGCGGTAGCTATTCTTTCTTTTCCCCACTGAGTACCATCGGAGGTCATTATGCAGCAGCAGCAACGCCATGTAATTCCTACACGGATCCTGCTTAAGAGGTTTATTCCGTATTTCTATAAATACAAGTGGCTGCTTGCGAGCGACCTGCTTGCCGCCAGTCTGACCACTGTCTGCGAGCTCGTGCTTCCGCTGATCGTGCGCCGCATCACGAACGGCGCGCTCGGTACTGCCGGCGCGCTGACAACAGGGCTCGTGCTCAAGCTGGGTGCGCTGTATATCCTTCTGCGTATTATTGATGCCGGTGCGAATTATTACATGCAGTCGGAAGGCCATAACATGGGCGCCAAGATCGAAACAGATATGCGCCATGACCTGTTCCATCACCTGCAGCAGCTTTCCTTCAGCTTTTACAACAACACCAAAGTCGGCCAGATCATGAGCCGTATCACCAGCGACCTGTTTGATATCACTGAATTCGCGCATCATGCGCCGGAGAACTTCCTGATCTCGGGCATCAAGGTGATCATCGCCTTTATCGTCCTTTCCGGAATGAACATCTACCTGACGCTGCTGATCTTTGCCGTGCTTCCTTTCATGATCTACTTCACGCGGTATTTCAACCAGCTCATGCGCAAGTCCGGCAGGGAGTGCCGCCATCAGGTCGGTGAGATCAACGCGCAGGTGGAAGACACGCTGCTCGGTATCCGCGTGGTGAAATCCTTCGCCAACGAACAGCTTGAAGAGGACAAGTTCGATGCCGGCAACCTTGAATTCCTGCGTCTCAAAAGGAAACGCTACCATTACATGGCAGGCTTCGGTACTTCTACCCGTCTTCATGACGGCTTGATGTACATCATTGTTGTCGTAGCCGGTGCGCTCTTCCTGATCCATGGAAAGATCGGTGTCGGTGACTATACGGCGTATCTGCTCTATGTTTCCACACTGCTGACTTCCATCCGAGTGATCGTCGATTCGACCGAGCAGTTCCAGAACGGCATGACCGGCATCGAGCGTTTCTGCGAGATCATGGACGCACCTGCCGAGATCAAGGATTCCCCCGATGCAAAGCCCCTTGAAAACGTCCGCGGGGAGATCAGTTTTGAGCATGTCGGTTTCCATTACAATGATGATGAAACACACGAGGTCCTCAGTGACCTCGACCTGCATGTTGCTCCCGGCCAGAACGTTGCGGTTGTCGGGCCTTCAGGCGGCGGGAAAACGACGCTCTGCAACCTGATCCCGCGCTTTTATGACGTCACTGCGGGACGGATCACCATAGACGGAAAGGATATCCGCAACGTCACGCTCGAGTCCCTGCGCAACAGCATCGGCATGGTGCAGCAGGAAGTATACATGTTCAGCGGTACGGTAGCGGACAACATCGCCTACGGCAAAAAGGACGCGACCCGTGAGGAAGTCATCGAGGCTGCACGCCGCGCAGGCGCGGATACCTTTATCAGCCAGCTACCCAACGGCTATGATACCTATGTCGGTGAACGCGGTGTCAAGCTTTCGGGCGGTCAGAAACAGCGCATCTCCATCGCGCGTGTCTTTCTCAAGAATCCGCCCATCCTCGTTCTCGACGAAGCCACAAGCGCCCTGGACAACGAAAGTGAGCGCTTGGTCCAGGAGTCCCTTGAAAAACTGGCCCATGGCCGCACGACCTTTACGATCGCGCACCGCCTGACCACGATCCGCAATGCCGATGTTATCTGGGTACTGACGGAAGACGGAATCCAGGAGCAGGGTACGCATAAAGAGCTCATGCAGAAGGGCGGCCTCTACGCACAGCTGTACGCAATGTATACCGAAACAGGCGAAGTCGCCTGACACGAATTACAGACTAAAAAAGCAGGGCAGGTCACAGTGTGATCTGCCCTGATACTATCTGTCTGTATCAGCCGTTCGTACCGTCATTATAGACGATCGGCGGCATTTCCGTTTCGCCGGGAGCCGGTGTCTGGTCCGGTACAGGCGTAGGCTCTTCTTCCTTTGCTTCTTCCGCTTCTTTCTTAGCGTCACCGTACAGGCGGGTCAGTGTCTGTTTGCCCGCGACACCGTCTGCAGAAAGGCCGACAGAGCGTTGGTATGCCCTGACCGCTTCCTGGGTTCCGCCGCGGTATTCACCCGTGACCGAGCCATGATAGAAGCCCAGCTCCGTCAGGCGCATCTGTACCCAGTACACATCGGCGCCCTTGGTACCGATGCCCATCTGGCGGATGTTCTCAGGCGGGACAGCGGAATCATACGTCGGCTTTACCGTCGGGGTCGGTGTAACATAATTCATGTGCGTATTCGGGTTGATCGCACCGGGCTTGACAGAATAAGTCAGTTCCGGATCGCTTTCAGCATCCTCATGGATCCAGACCTGCACGCCTTCACCGCAGTTGTTGTAGATCCACTTGGCATCCGGCACTGTCAGACGTATACAGCCGTGTGATGCGCGCGATCCCAGCTTGTTGTAGGAAGACTCTACCAGGTCGTTCGCGTCGTAATTCCGGTACATTACGGAATGGAACGCAATGTTCTCATTGATCTGAGTCCAGTACTGCGCAGTACCGCCGCCCCACTTCGGGAACTGTGCCCACAGGGCATGGCGTCCGCTCAGTGTCCATACGCCGACATCGCTGGGATAGCCTTTTGTACCGGTCGAGCAGATGAAGGTCTTATACAGTACGGTAAACTCACCCTGCTCGTCACGGGTAAAGACCTTGGTCACCTGGTTCTTTACGTCTACTTCGATAAAATACGGGACCGGAGTCGGCGGGACAGGCGTTGCTGACGCGGGTACTGCATCATCGGCAAACAACCGCTTCCAGGTCTCTTCCCCTACTACGCCGTCTACTTTCAGAGCGTTATGACGCTGGAAAGCCTGCACAGCGCTGGTCGTACGGGCATAATAACCTGTCGTTACTTTCCCTTCAAAGAAGCCGAGCTCTGCCAGGCGCTCCTGAACCATCTTCACGCGCGCGCCGGTATCACCGGAACGCAGCGTACCCTGGAAGCTCAGGTCAGGCACCGCAGTCGGAGCGGGAGTCGCTGTCGGTGCTGGAGTCGGGGTGGGAACGGGCGTAGGAGTAGGCGTAGGCAGTGCAATCGTGCCGGAATACAGGAGTTCCTGCGTCTTGACATCGGCGATTCCAGTCTCAGGAAGCCCCTGGTCCTTCTGGAAAGCTGCTACGGCTGCACGTGTATTCTTGAGATAGTTGCCACTGACCTTATCCGTATAGTACTGATACAGTTTCAGGGCTTCCTGCAGACGGCTCACGTCAGTGCCTGACATGTTATACCGCAGTTCACGATAGCATTCACCATAGATGATCGCCTGTGTTTCAGCGTCCGCGATACCGGTCTGTTCGAGACCGTAGGCCTTCTGCACGTCCTGCACGGCAGAGCGCGTTACCTCGGCAAACTGTCCGCTAAGCGGGCCCTTATAATACAGGAGCTCTTTCAGACGCGTCTGCAGCTGCAGTACAGCGTCTCCCTTGTCGCCATATTTCAAAGACTGCGCTTCTTCTGCAAAAGCAAAACAGCAGACAGTCAGCAGCACAATAAAAATCAGAAAGAATCTCTTCATAGAGCACCTCGTCAATTCATCCATTATATTACAAGGATGCGTAATATATTGTAATAAATATTAAATAGAAAAGCAAGAAATTTCTTCTTGCAGATGACCTTTTTACATATTGAATAGGAGACCACAGATCAGATTGCAATCTGCTTTACCAGATTTAGGCGTAGAACCGAGGGTAATCTGTTTTCAGTTGTTCTTTTCTAACAATTTGTACGAAAGCAACTCTCTTATATTAAACCTCGTGAAGCCTCACACGACTGAAGTCGCGTGCTTCCAGGGATCTAGTCCCCGGACTGCCTTTCCACCGTGCGGCCTGAACTCAGCATATAGCTGCTTATGCAGCCAGAACCGCATTCAGGTTACGTAGTGTGGACAAGGTGCAGGTGCTTCTCCTGGTACATTCCGGAACTTTTGCCGGAATGC
>JAFZPO010000260.1 GCA_017550305.1 Clostridia bacterium | reverse complement strand
CACGGTCAAGTCCGTACCCGTGGCGAGCTTCATCATCCTGGCGCTCGTATGGCTGACCTCAAAGAAGGTCAGCGTGTTCATCGTGTTCCTCATGGTCGTCCCGATCGTCTACAGCAACCTGCTGGGCGGTCTCAAAAGCAAGAGCCAGGAACTCGACGAGGTGGCACGCATGTACCATATCCCCTTTCCGCAGCGGCTCAAGTATGTCGAATTGCCTCAGCTGCGTCCCGCGCTCCTGTCGGCACTCTCGCTTTCCCTCGGTCTCAGCTGGAAATCAGGCGTTGCCGCCGAGATCATCGGCATACCGCGCGGGTCCATGGGCTATGCGCTGTCCCAGGCAAAGCTCTATCTGGATACCGCAGGACTTTATGCGTGGACCGCGGCTGTCGTCCTCCTGAGCGTGCTGTTTGAGCACCTGATTCTTTATGTTGCACGTCGTGCGTTTAAGCATCTGGAGAGTATATAATGATCCTGCAAAACATCTGTAAAAGCTATAACGGCAAGCCTGTCCTGCGGGGCGTCACGCTGACAGTAAAGCCCGGGATCACCTGCCTCATGGGGCTATCGGGCAGCGGCAAGACGACGCTGCTGCGGATCCTGCTGGGCCTCGAAAAGCCGGACGAAGGTCAGCTTACGGATATTCCCGAACGCTTTGCCGTCCTCTTCCAGGAAGACCGCCTGATCGAAACACTGACGGTACGCGCGAACCTCCGTGCGGCCCTCGGCAAAGCATGGGATGAAAAGGCGGCTGAGACCTGTCTGGACAATCTCGGGCTTCCCGGGATCCTCCGGGAAAGCGTTTCCAATCTTTCCGGTGGCATGAAGCGGCGTGTCGCGCTCGCGCGCGCACTGCTCTATGATGCCCCGCTGCTGGTCCTTGACGAGCCCTTCAAGGGCCTCGACCCGGATACCCGCGCACTGGCGATCGCCTCTGTCCGCGAACAGGCTGCCCAGCGCCCTGTACTTGCCGTGATCCATGATGAAGAGGAATGTATGCTGCTCAACGGCCGGATCGTGCGCCTGAACGACCTGCAGGAGGCTAAGCATGCTGAGTTATGAACGCTTTGAAAATGGGCAGGACGGGCCCTTCCTGTACCTCATCGGAGGCGAAAGGGAAGACGGCGCCCGCATCTTTGACCTGCTCCTGGAACAGGCTCCTGGTCCCTTCCGCCTGATTGCCGTTTCGGTCCCTGACTGGGATGACTGCCTCTCACCCTGGCCTGCACCGCCGGTATTTGGGAAGAATGCGTTCGGCGGGCATGCCGGACAGACACTGGATACACTGCTCAATGAGCTGATCCCAGCCTGTGAAATAGGGACTCCCGTCCCCCGCCGCATGATCGGCGGATACTCGCTGGCCGGGCTCTTCAGCCTGTGGGCCTTCTATGAGACCGACCTGTTTTCAGGCGCTGCCGCCTGCTCGGCATCGCTGTGGTATCCGGGCTGGGAAGAATACGCGCGCTCCAGGCAGCCGGAAGCCGGAAAACACTTCTACCTGAGTTTGGGCAAACGTGAGCCGCAGACCCGCAATGCCACTCTGGCACGCGTCGGTGACGCAATGCTGGCACAGGAAAAGATCGCCCGGGAACAGGGGCTTACGGTTACACTGCAGTGGCACGAGGGCGGACACTTCCAGGAACCGGACAAGCGAACCGCGCTTGGGTTTGCTGAACTGCTGCGCAATTGACTCAAATAATTACGGCAGATTTTGGCTTTCGCCCAAAATCTGCCGATGTTTTTTAATATGATCAGACTGCTTTCCCGCAGTCTCCCTGCCGCCCGATTACTCCTGCTGCGGTTTCAGTTTCAGATATGCAAGCTCCAGCAGCCCGATATTCAAAGCAGCAAATATCATTAGATACTCCGGCATCACGGCAATGCCGGCCGCCTGCTGCAATTGCCCGAACACCATTGGCATGAACGTGCTCCCGATATACGCGGATGCCATCTGCAGGCCTATGACCGCGGCACTGTTTCGCGTACCGAAGTTTGCCGGCGCCATATGCTGGATAGCGGGATAGACCGGCCCCATGCCCGTACCGATGATCACAAACCCGGCTGCCGTCACGATATAGCTTTCCGCAGGGATCCAGATCAGGATGATCCCCACCAGCTCCACCGCGATCCCTGCACGGATCAGCGGCCTGTCACCGACCTTGTTGGAGATCACACCGGAGATCAGGCGTCCGAGCATCAGGCCGCCGAAGATCAGCGAGCCGAAGGCCGCGATGGTATCGTCGCTCAGGCCCGTTCTCGTTCCGGCAAAATAGCTGGGCGTCCACAGGAAGCAGGTGGCCTCCCCGGCACAGTATGCGAAAAAGGCGACCAGCGTCAGCAGAACGCCCGGAACGCGGAGCGCCTCACGGATCCCGGCGCTGTCCCGGGGGCCTTCGGCATCCGCGGCTTCGTTCCGCTTCCAAAGCGGCAGTGACAGGATCACCGCCAGCAGGATCCCCGTCTGGAGGAAAGCCGTCCAGCGGTAGCCCTCATTCCATCTGGCGACCCGCAGCGCCTGCGCCATGATCGCCGGGCTTATGACCGCGCCTACACCGTAGAAGCAGTGCAGGAAGTTCATGACGGATCCGGAATAGTGGTTCGCCACATAATGGTTGACCGACGCGTCGACCGAACCGGCGCCAAGACCATAAGGGACCGCGAACAGGAACAGCATCCAGTAATGCCTGGAAACAGAAAACCCGAGGAGTCCCAATACTGTCAGCAGGATCGATACGATCACGATCCATTTCGTATGGAACCTCCGGATCATCCTTGGGCTGAGCAGTGCGGAGATGATCGTCATGAAGGCGATCGTCATTGAGACATACCCTGCATAGGAAGAGGGCACGTCAAAGACGACCTGCATCGTAGGCCATCCGGCTCCGAGCAATGAGTCCGGCAGGCCGAGGCTTATAAACACCAGATAAATGACCGATAACAACAAGGAACCCAATTCATTCCCTCCGCAGTAATGATTACGTCTGAAGTATAGCATTCACGGAAGGCAATGGCAACGGAATAGTGCCCCCTGAAAAAGCATCGCCCCTTTTTCAAGAGGCGATGCTGTCCTATTCAGTTCATCCGCGATGGATCACGATCCATTCGGGAAGTTGCCTTCATACAGGTAGCGCTGGGTAGCGAATCCGGCCTTGCCGTCCTGTACCAGGCCTTTGGCCTTCTGGAACTTCTTGACGGCTTCCTCGGTATCCTCGCCGTAGTATCCGTCCACTTCGCCCTTGAAGTATCCGGCGTTCTTCAGCGCGCGCTGGAGCTTGGTGACCTCGCTGCCCATGTGGCCGCGTTCGAGCGTCACATAGGAGCCGTCAGGCGCGGGTGTCACGCGGATGTAGGCATTGGGCGTGGCAGTCGTCTTATTGTTGCCCGAAGTCTTCTTGGGCGTCGCTGTGGGTTTCGCGGTAGGCTTGGGCGTAGCCGTTGCCTTGGACTGGGCGGAACTGGTCACAGTGCCTGCGAACAGCTTCTGCAGGGTATCGTGCCCGGCCTTGCCGTCCGCTTTCAGGCCGTTGGCCTTCTGGAACTCCTTGACCGCTTCCTCAGTCGCGGCGCCGTAAACGCCGTCCACAGTACCTTTCAGGAAGCCGTAGCTCTTCAGCCTGTTCTGCAGGAGCTTGACGCCGGCGCCTTCGTTGCCGACCGACAGCGTAACACCGATAATACCCACAGCGCTGTTTGCCTTCTTGGCAGAGCTAGAGTACATCTTTTCGAGCGTGTCGGGACCGGCGATGCCGTCATCGTAGAGGCCGTTGCGCTTCTGGAAGGCGATGATCGCTTCCTCGGTGATGTCGCAGACCTTGCCGCTGGCCTTGCCGTAGAGATAGCCCAGGTCGATCAGGCGGTTCTGCATCTTGGTCACGTTGTTGCCGCTGACGCCGTGACTCAGGTAGGTATTGCTCACATTGGGCGTATGCGTCGGCTTGGGCGTGGCCGTCGGCTTGGGCGTAGGCGTCTTCGTGGGCTTGGGCGTCACGCGCGGGGTCGGCGTAGCGGTGGGCTTCGCCGTCTTGGCCGTCGAGGAGCTGAGCTTGTTCAGCGTGGCCTGGCCGACGACACCGTCAGGCGTCAGGCCGTTCTGGCGCTGGAATTCCTTGACCGCGTTCTCGGTGTACTCACCGAAATCGCCGTCCGTCTTGCCTTCGAAATAGCCCAGGCGCTTCAGGGCCGCCTGCACGTTCTTGACCGCTTCGCCCTGGCTGCCGCGCTTGAGCAGCGTTGAGGTCGCCGTCGGGACAAGGGTCGCGGTGCCGTCGCCCGTCGGGGCCGGAGTGCCGTTGAAGTCAGGCACGGGCGTCGCGATGCCGATGGTCGGAGTGTACAGATTGCCCATCTGGTCGGTCGGCGCGGTCCAGCTCTGGATACTCGGATCAGGCGTAGGCGTCGTGATCTCGATCGTGGCCGTCGGGCCCTCCGGGATCGCGGTATAGCGCTTCCAGGTATTGTTATCGGTGGGTGCATTCTGCACATCCGGGCTGACGATGCAGCCGCTCAGCCCTATGCAGAGCACACAGAGCAGGAGCATTAGCAGCAAAAGCTTGCCGATGTGTTTTTTGTTCATAGCACCATTTCCTTTCGCGTATCAGTCACACATATATGACGATTAAAAAGAAGTTTTTGTTCCGCAGCCCGGAAAAATCATCCAAGGGCTTCGGGGCCCGTGTACACGATGCCCTTCATGCCGACTGCCCGCGCAGCCTCTATATTGACGTCGCGGTCGTCGATGAACACACATTCCTCCGCTTTTAATCCGTAGCGGTCGAGCAGCAGGCGGTAGATCGCGGGATCGGGCTTGAGGAGATGTTCGAACCCCGACACGATCATGCCGTCCACGTCCCTGAATACGTCGGGAAAACGTTCCTTTGTGCGGGTGAAGGTCACGTCATTGTAATTGGAAAGGATATAGACGCCCTTCCCCTGCGCCTTGAGGAGCGGGATGAGACCTGCTGCAGGCAGCACGTCCATGTACTCCTGGAACCCGCGCGTCACGCGCAGCACGGCAGGCCACAGGGATTCGTCGCCCGCAAGGCGGGCCGCGTAATGCGCCTCTTCCTCGTCGGTGATCACGCCGCGGTCGAGCTCGGCCCACATCTTCGTCTCAAAGAGCGGCGGGACCTTGAGCACCTTCTGCTCTTCCTCAGTCAGCATGATCGGAAGGATCTTTTCCGGCTCAAAACTGAGCAGCACCTGCCCAACATCGAACACCACATTGCGTGCTTCCTCGATCAGCCGGTTCAAGGCGCATTCCCCTCCATTCTTTATGACCGCTTCCAATATATCACACATTTGTAACAAATTCAACGTTATTTTTCTGATGTTTAAAAGATTTTTGTAACATTCTCGTCTTGAATGGGGGCTTTCGCCTTGACAAGCCCCGCCGCGGCGGCTAAACTGCAAGGTAGAAATAACCTATGATCATCTGAGGAGGGCGGCCATGCACGGGGTGAACCACCGTATATCACGCGCGATACTGACAGCGGCAGTGATCCTGTTCGCGCTGGCGGTCTATGAGATCTTTACGCGCATGGACGCTGCCTGGTACCCGCTCAAGAGTTATATTAGTCTGGTGATTGACGAGCACATTTCCTTATCGAGTGCCTGGTCTCATCTCGACATGCGTACATTCTCTGTACCGCTGTATATGCTGGGCTGCGCGGTCCTGGCCGTCTGGGCGCTGTTCGCGCGCCGCTCGCGCCGCGCCTGCGCCGTGCTGTTCGTCCCCTGCGCCGTCATGACCGCGCTCGGGTTCACGATGCGCCTGACACTCTTCGGGGAACTCGTGAAGACGCTCAAGATGCTCCCGCTCACCGCGCTTACGGTACTGTGCTTCCTCCGGGCCGTCCTGCGCCCGAAGAAGCCCAAAGAGCCTGCCGCGCTGCCGCCCGGGCATCCGGAACGGCACCGCCGTTCGGAGCGTCATGGAAAGCATCATGTAGAGGCGTCTCCCCCGCATCCCGCGATCACCGGTGGTAACCCTGCGCGCACTGTGGATATCCCCGCGCAGCGGCCTCCGCAGTACGATACCGTTCCCGGCGACACGCATGCACGAAACGCGCGCTGAGCGTGTAAAGGCTGCATTTGTTCTGTGTTTTCCTTGACAGCATATATCTGACATGTTACCATGGGCACGTCAGCAGAGCTGTCCTTGGGCCTGCCAAGCAGGCCGTTTCTTTTAGACGTCCGAGCGAACCGGCATCCCCAGATGCCTGAAACCATCCGGAGATGGTTCGCGGCGTCTTATTTTTTACTACCGATTCATGTAGGAGGAAGACCATGAAACTGTTTGAAAAAGTGCTCGCGCTCATGCTTGCCCTGTGCCTGCTTTGCGGCGTTGCCGCGACCGCTTCCGCTTCCACGTTCGTCGACGCGCACGGCAATGTGATCGAGCTGGATGATTCCCTCGAAGCATACGCCACGGTAGTCCTTAAGGGTGCCGACAATGCCGCCCGCATGGGTGAGACGAACCTGGGCGACCTGTGGACCGACGCGCTGCTCTGGTTCGCCACGTCCGGCGCTATCAACGATTTCTTTGAGGAAGACGACGTGACTGCCGGCAATAATTCCATTGACGCGGATCCCGAGCGCATCGTCGCGCTGTGGAACGGCGGCAACCTGCGCGCGGACATCGCGGAAGGCAAGTTCGGCGCGGAGGAGATCGCGACCGTACTGCCCTATCCCAACAAGGTGGCCGTGGTCTACATGACCGGCGCGCAGCTCCTGGAAGCCGTGGAGGCCGCTTCCCAGGGCCTGCCCTGCACCGAAGAGACCGCCGCGGTCTGCGCTTCCTTCATGCAGGCAGCCGGCCTTGTCTATACCGTGGATACCGCAAAGGAATATGACAAGGGCGAAGCCTACGGCGACAAGTGGTTCACGGCGAAAAGCCTGAACCGCGTCACCATCGAAGAAGTGAACGGCAAGCCTTTTGACGCGGACGCGGTCTATGCCGTGATCACCAACAACGCGAACTTCAACGGCATGGACTCCTCCTACATGTTCAAGGCGGCCGCTGCCGAGAACGAGAAGAGCACCATCACGACCGCGGGCGTCCGCGAAGTGATCTGGATGTACATCACGGGCGAGCTCAGCAACGTGATCGGCGATACCTACGCTGAGGCCCAGGGCCGCATCACGGTCAAATAATCACCGCAGCGATTACAAAACGTGCTGAAGACGGCACTTCTGACCGGCCTGCCGGGTCTATCTCCGGCGGCCGGCCAGCCCTTGACAGCAAGCCCAGATGACTTGCTGTTTCTTATCATCAGGAGGACAACATGCACCGGGAACTGGAACGGGTCATAACGGAAATCGAAAAAGTCATCGCGGGAAAGCGGGAAGTGATCGAAAAGATCCTGCTCGCGCTGCTCGCGGACGGGCATATCCTGCTCGACGACAAGCCGGGCGTGGGCAAGACCACACTGGCCGTGGCGCTCAGCCGCGCGGTGGGCCTTGATTACCGGCGCGTGCAGTTCACGCCGGACGTACTGCCTTCCGACCTCGTCGGCTTTTCCATGTATGACCCGAAGACCGGTGATTTCAGATACCATCCCGGCGCGCTGAGCAATGCGAACCTGGTGCTGGGCGACGAGATCAACCGCGCCTCCAGCAAGACGCAGTCCGCACTGCTCGAAGCGATGGAGGAGCGCCAGGCGACCGTCGACGGCGTCACGTATCCGCTTCAGAAACCGTTCATCGTCATCGCGACCCAGAACAGTGTGGGCACCGCGGGCACGCAGTTCCTGCCCTTCTCACAGATGGACCGTTTCCTCGTCCGCCTCTCGCTCGGGTATCCCGGGCATGAAGCGCAGATGGAAATGCTCCGCGGCCGCCAGGGAAAGGAACCCATGGAAGCCGTCGAGTCCGTGCTCACCCGGGACGGGCTTCTTGCCATGCAGCAGGAGGTCCGCAGCGTAACAGCCAAGGATGCGGTCCTTGATTACATCTCACGCCTGACCATAGCCTCCCGCAGCCATGCGCTGCTCGAAGTCGGCATCAGCCCGCGCGGCGCGCTGTTCCTTGACCGGACGGCAAAGGCAAAGGCGTTCATGGACGGAAGGGACTATGTGACCGGTGCGGACGTACAGGCGGTCTTCAAAGACGTATGCGCGCACCGCGTGCTCATGAAGGAAAACACGGATGGGAAAACCGCGGAAGACGTGCTCAGTGAACTTCTAAAGACAGTCGAGAACCCGGACCGCCAGGGATTTCTGAACGGGATCTTTAAGAAATGAGAAAGCGTACGCTCTGCTATATCATCGGACTCATGCTGGCCCTCTGCCTGTATTTCTTTGAAAACAATACGGGCACCCGGGCCGTGCTTTGCTGTATGCTCCTGTTCCCGCTCCTGCCCTTCCTCCGGAAGATGTTCCTTTCCCCGGGCCCGGCGGAAGCGCCTATGCAGCAGCCCGTTACGGTCAGGAATTTCTCCTGCCGTGAAGCGGAGGACAGCAGCGATGTGCGCGCATATCAGCAGGGCGATCCCGTCAACCGCATGCACTGGAAGCTCTCCGCCAAGCGGAACGAGCTGCTGATCAGGAAGCCGGATTCGGAGACCGTTCCCGAAGAGATCAGTGCAAAGGCTGCTGCGCCTCAAGGTGAAATTGGCACCGAAAGCATCCGGAAAAAGCGGATCCTCATCTGTCTTTCCGCAATGGTCCTGCTCCTAGGCTGCCTGTTCCTGATCCCCGCCGCGAGATACGGCGCGCAGGCGCTGTGCAACCGGCTCTTTGACGCGAGCGAGCAGGTGAACGCGTATCTGTACGACCGTTTCCCCGTCCCGGCGGACCAGTCTGTACTCCTTGCTTCCGTTCTCCTTCTCCTCATGCTCCTGCTGCTCATCACGATCACGCTGCTCTCCGGCAGCCGGCTGCTTGCTTTTTTCATTGCAGCGGGCTGTGCGGTGTTCCAGATGTACTTCGGGCTCGCGTTCCGCTCCTGGCTCTGCATCGCGCTCTTCGCGCTGCTCGCGCTGTGGATGCTAAGCCGGCCCTTAAGCCGCAGGAATGCCCTTTCTCTCCTCGCGGCGATCCTTGCCGTCGCATTGGCCATTACGCTCATTTATCCCGGTGTCGATGCGGCTACGGAAGCTGCTTCCGAGCGCGTGCGCGACAGTCTGAGCCGGATGTCGCAGCAGATCACCGGAACGGTCCGGGAGGTCCCGGAAGGCGAGAACGAAACAAGGCATACGCATACCCAGTCCCTGACCGAGGGCGAAGGGGAAGCGGATCCCGAAAAGGAATACCGTCTCGAGACCGTCGAGGAAGAGCAGATCTCCATGCCCGAATGGGTCAGTTACCTGAAGATCGCGCTGCTGCTCCTCGCGGCGGTCCTGCTCTTGGTCCTGCCGTTCCTGCCGTTTTTGTGGCTGAACGCGCGCAGGAAGAAAGCGCAGGAAGCCCGGAAGGCATTCGCTTCCGCGAACGTAAGCGAAGCCATCTGCGCCATCTTCCGGCATGTGACGGCATGGCTGGATGCCATGGGCCTCGGTGCGGGCAACCTGCCCTACCGCAACTGGGCAGGATACCTGCCGGAGGGCATGCAGCCGGGATATGACGAACGCTTCAGCCAGTGCGCCGCACTGTTTGAGGAAGCAGCCTACAGCGATCATGAGATGCGGGAGGACCAGCGTCAGGAGGTCCTTTCCCTGCTTGACGAAACGGAACAGGCGCTGCTGGCAAGAGCTGACTGGAAACAGAAGCTCAGGCTGAGATACGGAGACTGTTTATGGATCGGATGAACATGATAAAGCGGGCCCTGCTCCTCTTCACGGTCCTTCTCTGCAGCCTTTTCCTGACCGGCTGCAGGACAAGGACGACCGGCAGCGTTCCGTCAAATACGGTCTCTTCCGGCATATCCGGGGAAGGGATCGCGCAGGAAGAAGGCGCAGAGCCTTCAGACGCTGCCATGGTCAATTCTGCATCCATTCAGGCGGGAACCGATATTTCGGAAACTGAAGGCACGGGCGGCGTGACAAAGGAGAACCCGGACGCGCAGCGGAAGGAATATGATGAGAACGCGCCTGCCGAGGTCGTGCCGGGCACGGACCGGCTGCTTCACGGCGAAGGCGAGGGAAGCGGCGCAGGCGTTCAGGCAGCGGAGGATACGCAGGAGAGCGTGTCACGTCTGAACGAAAAGGCAGAAGAAAGTGCAACGCAGACCGTTCCCGCAGAGGAAGCCGAACACATGGGCGTATCGGAGGACGCGGAACAGGCGGACTCCGCACTGACATATTTCACAGTGCTCCTTGAGGACCGGATGGGATCGCTATTTGAATGCCAGCGCGCCTATGTGTACTGGGAAACACAGGAAGACCATGTAACAGTCTATAAGACCTCCATGGAACACACGCTTATCCTGAATGCCGGAGCATATGACGTCTCCGCGAGGCTGCTTCCGGAAAACCTGCGCGTGGACGACGGCTGGGTGATGCGCAAGAACCCGCAGGTCATCGTAAAGATCGTGGACAGCAGTATCCTGGGCAGTGCTGTCTACTCCTCAGGTGCAGCAAAGGCCATGTATAATTCGCTGTGCGCCCGCGAAGGCTGGGCGAACATCGACGCGGTGAAAAACAGTCAGATTCTTTTGCTGTCAGGCGAATATCTCGAGGCACCCTACCTGCAGACCGCGGCCATGGTGATGATCGCGATGACCGCGAATCCGGATCTCTTTACCGATGTGGATCCGCAGCAGATGCTGGAGATGCTCTGCGAGGAGGCAACGGGCACGCTGCCCGCAGGAACATGGTTCTTCACGGGCAGTGAAGAATAGAACAAAAGAAAGATTTTGAATTATGAGTCAGGAAAAAGCCAGAGTCAGGATGACTTCCCAACAGATCCGGAAGCTGACCTACGCGGCGCTCTATCTGGCGATCGCGCTGGTCCTGCCCTTCATCACGGGCCAGATCCCGGAGATCAGCAAGGCGCTGAGCCCCATGCATAT
>JAFZPO010000033.1 GCA_017550305.1 Clostridia bacterium | reverse complement strand
GGAAGAGATCAGGAAAGCCTTCAAGAAGAAGCGCAGGTATGCCTACCTGCTCATGATCCTCATTGCTCTGATCTGTGCCTATCTGGCGAATGCCGCATTCTACCGTTCCATATACCATCTTATCCTCAGTGCCGTTACGGTCGCACTGGCTTGCCTTGTACGGAAGAAAGCGCCAGGGATACCGCAGGGCCGTCTTTCCCTGGATGCTTATCATCTGATAATCGAATTGCGTGACAAGTACAGCAAAAAGCTGCTGAACGCGTTGTTCCTGGGCTTCGGATGGACCGCTCTGGTGCTGTTCAGTTCACTGGCGCTGAACACCAACAGCTCAAAAGCAGCCGAACTGCTTGAATTCCTGCTTTCGAGTTTCATATATATAGAGATTATTATTGTGCTTGTCGGAAAGAACGCGATTCTGTCCCGCTGGACAAGTGACCTTCTTTCAGACCGAAAGACAAGGATAACGACCCGCTGGCTTGTCACCGGCATAGTACTGTTCTCAGTGATCTACTGGGCGATCGTGCTGATCATTTTCGTGATGTTCAACACAACGAACATCATCACTGCCTATATTGCGCTTGGCATCTACGCTTTGATCGCGTTAGCCTTTAATCTGACTCTTCGGAAAAAGATCACACGGCAGAATATTCGGATCAACAAGCCGCGTCTGGCGATAGTATCGGTAATCGTGCTCGCAGCGGGTGCGTATCTCTTCCTCCAGAAGGATGTATGGCTCATCCAGCCATACATCAACACAGTCCCCAACATCAGTGAGCGTTCAAGCTCCGTTGCCTACAGCGAACACGAAGACGGTACGGGCATCTATACCATCACCAACCATAATGAAGACGGGAAATATAGGATCCTGCAGCTGACGGATATCCATCTGGGCGGCAGTATCACTTCCTATCCCAATGACCTCAAAGCGCTTCGGGCATGCTTTGAACTGATCCGGTATGCAAATCCCGATCTCGTTGTCGTAACGGGCGACCTGAGTTATCCGGTTGGCATCAGTTCCTTCTCTCTCAACAACACTACCCCAGTCATGCAGTTTGCGTCTTTCATGCGCAACGCAGGCATTCCCTGGGCTTTTACCTACGGCAATCATGATACGGAAGCTATGGCCGCTTCCAGTAAAAGCACCCTGGACGAACTCTATCGATCCCTGAGCTACAGGACCAG
This sequence comes from Clostridia bacterium, assembly GCA_017550305.1. Taxonomy (GTDB): domain Bacteria; phylum Bacillota; class Clostridia; order Christensenellales; family Aristaeellaceae; genus SFMI01. The sequence goes on along the minus strand of JAFZPO010000033.1, from coordinate 1,378 downwards.
CAAGAATCTGCTGTACCCCTACTCCCAACCGGTGAACAGCGAAGGCAAGCCCATCATGGGCCGCAACAACCAGGTGATCGAGGTACGCAACGATGATGGAAGCCTCTGCTGTGCACTGTTCCTGATCGATTCAAACGCATACGCCGGTGAAGGCTTTTCCAAATATGACTATATCCGCGATGAGCAGGTGGAATGGTATGAGCGCCATGTGCTGCGTCTGAACGCAGAGGAAGGAAAAACAGTTTCCTCACTGGGTTTCTTCCATATTCCCATCACGGAATACAGGACAGCTTATGAATTGTGGTGCGGCGGAAGCGATGAAGTGACATATTGTTTCGGAGAAAACAGGGAAGGCGGAAAAGAGATCGCAAAGATCTGTTGCGCAGACACGCCCGGCCTGATGTTCTCAACTGCCGTGCGGTTAGGCTCCACAAAGGGTTTCTTCTGCGGCCATGACCATTACAACAATATGTCACTGGAATACCAGGGGATCCGTCTGACTTACGGCATGAGCATCGATTTCCTGGTCGAACCGGGCATCGTGAAGAAAACAGCTCAGCGCGGCGCGACGCTGATCGTGCTGGACAGCGAGGGCGAAATGCAGCTTGAACAGATCCCTTACGAAAGCATCCGAAGCCATGAGGACAGCTGATGAAAAAGTCAGGGGCGGCTGGCAAAAAAAGCTGTCCGCTTATACTCGCAGTATCTGGCACATCTACAACGAGAGCCAGATCCCCAAGGCATCTGCCGCCATGAGTTACTATCTGACCATGACGTTTTTCCCGCTGATCATCTGCCTTTACGCGCTTTTCGGACAAAGCTACGATACAGCGGTCCGTCTCCTGGACTATATCCGCCGGTTCCTGACCCCGGATGCTGCTGAGATGATCGAAAAATACCTTGTCTATCTCTCGGAAGAAAGCGGCAGTACCATTACAGTGATCGCCATATCCTTCCTGATCACTTCTGCTTCAGCAAGCATGCGCACACTGATCAGCACAGTCAATTCACTTCAGGGCAGGCATCGATTTGGTACAGCAGTCAATTTTATTCTGAGCCTGCTCATGGCAGTTGGGCTGCTGGTCGAGCTTTATTTTGCCTTTATCGTGCTGCTGACCGGCGACCGCCTGATCCTGTTCCTGAAAGAGTATATCCCCCGGCTCGGAATCATTAATGACTGGGGCTGGGCAAAATTTCTTCTCCTGGGCGGTCTGACATTCATTACCCTCCTGGGTATTTTTGCCCTGCTGAGACCCCGAAAGATGAAATACCGGGTATTGCCTGGAGCAATTCTGTCAACCGCAGCGATCATCATCACATGCTATTTCTTTTCGGTATTCATCGCCGCTTCCACAAGGTATCAGGTAATCTACGGTTC
>JAFZPO010000259.1 GCA_017550305.1 Clostridia bacterium | reverse complement strand
TCGATGACGGCGGTCTCCTGGTGGCGGACGCCGAAGCTACGGCAGTCGCGATCAACGGCCAGCCCGTCGCGTACTATCATGAGTCGGACGAGGTCATCAGCGACAGCGAATGGCGCCTTACCGGTTATGTTCCCGCACTGCTGAACGACCAGCGCGTGGAACTGATCGTGGTGTTCGATTCAGCCAATGAGAGCGGCTATGTCGCGGGCGCCCGTGCGGTCTACGTGAACGGTGAGACCGAGACGGTTGCCAAAGCGGCCGACGCGCCGGCAGAAGGCGATGTCATCGTCTTCCTGGCGGACCTCTACGATTACAATCAGAATTACATCGACAGCTACAAGTTGGGCGAGCCGGTCACCATGACGGGCGCCCTGACGGTCAGCGATGTCGAGCTGCCCGATGCTTCCAAGGCGATGATCACCTACCGCTTCACCGACATTTACAACCAGACCTACTGGACGCCGGTCATCGGGAAGTAAGAAGCAATATAATATTCGAGGGAGGCATTCCGCAAGGAAACGCCTCCCTTTTGACACAGAAAATGGCTTGAGAATGTAAGCAGAGGAGAAAATGGTCCGGGACAAGAGCTTTTACAAAACGATACTGCGGCTGTCGCTGCCTTCCGCGATCCAGAGCGCTGCGAACCTGCTGGTGGTCATGGCGGACAACGTGATGGTGACACGTACAGGGGAGAATGCCCTGTCCGCCGTCTCACAGTCGAATGCCGTCACGAACTTCGTCAATGCAGGCCTGACAGGGCTTGCGACCGGTGCGGTGGTACTGATCAGCCAGTACTGGGGCAAGCGTGACCTGAAGCGCATCCGTACGGTCTGCGCCGTATCCCTGGCAGCCTGCCTGACATTCGCGCTCCTTGCGCTGATGGCAGTGGAACTGTTCCCGCGTGCACTGCTGGGCGTGGTCATCAACCGCGGTGAAAAAGCAGTGACCGATCTTGCGATGCAGTACCTGCCCATCGTTGCGCTGAGCTATATTCCTCTGGCACTGACCGCTTCCATGATCGGCATGCTCAAGGGCGTAGAGGTCGTGCGCGTGACGCTCTATACCACGCTGATGTCGCTGGCAGCGAACATCGGTCTTAATTATGTACTGATCTTCGGACATCTCGGCCTTCCCGCACTCGGCGTCCGCGGTGCTGCGATCGCAACGGTGATCACGCGCATTCTTGAAGCGGCTGTGGTCTGCTTCTATATGTTCCGTGTCCAGAAACGTCTGCCGATAAAGCCCCGGCATTTACTCGAGAGCCGCGGCTGGGCCTGGCAGGACTATACCAGGTATGGGCTTCCGGTCGGTCTGACGGATGCACAGTGGGCACTCGTAGGCCTGCTCAAGGCCGTGATCTTAGGGCAGATGGGCAAGGCCATGATCGATGCCGCGGCCGTGACCGACATGATGATGAACCTGGGCACGATGTTCACGTTCGCATTGGCAGGCGGTGCCTGCGTGATGGTGGGCAAGGCTGTCGGAGAGCGCGATTACCGGCGCGTGCGCGAGTACAGCGGCACGATCCAGATCCTGTTCGCATGCATAGGCGTTGTAATGTGCGCGCTGGTCTTCCTGCTGCGCAAGCCTTTTGCAGGCCTGTATGCATTGGAAACGCCGACCTATGACCTGGCGACGCGCATGATCGCGATCTGCTCGCTGACACTGCTGGGGACGACCTATCACGCCAGCTGTTTCGTGGGCATCAACCGCGGCGCGGGAGACAGCCGTTTCGTGATGATCGTGGACATGATCTGCGGCTGGCTCATCGTACTGCCGCTGTCTGCACTGGCAGCATTCGTATTCCATTGGCCGAATGCCGCGGTATACTTCTGCACGCGTATCGACCAGTGCTTCAAATGGATAATTGCGTTCTTCCGCCTGCGCGGTAACAAATGGATCCGCAATGTGACCCGCAGTGATGATGACCGGGAGGTGGGTGCTGATGAAGCATGACGGTCTTGTAAGGCTCTGGTTCGGCGCTGTGCGTGCCGCAGCGGATGAAGGCGAGAAAGAGGTCCCTGAGGATCTTAAACTGAGCCCGCTGCAGAAGGCAAAACTGCATATCCTGACCCGGCAGGATCTGAGCGATTTCCTCTGGCTGTCGATCAGAAGCACCGAGGACCTGTCAACGGAAGCGGCGGACAGAGTATGGGAAGATATGTATTCCGATCTGATGGAGGATGCCATTGCCGGGATATGGAACGAGCAGGAGAACCTCGAACTTGCCCGGTACATGAGCCTGTGCTCGGAAGGGATAGGGGATACTCAGACCTATTGCGAGTATTTCCGGAAAATACTGCCGGAAGCATTCGCGGATGACTGTGACGCCGCTGCCAAACACATAGAAAAACGTGCGGATAAATACCTTGATGACTTTATCGTCAAACGGAAAAAGCTGTTTCATTCCGAATCACGCGAAAGCGATGATGCACCGCCGCCGGACCTGGACGAATTTGAATATATCGACTGGCTGATGTCACATTGAGTATCTTTGCGGAGAATAAAAATGACAGAGAAAAAAGATGAAACGCTGAATATTCCCGAAGAGGAAGAATGGGACGAGACCACTGCCATGATCTGCGGTTATGATCATCCTACAAGGCACCCGATCGGCCGCTGCTGGCGCTGCGGCGGTGAAGTCTGGCCGATTGAAGACGAGTGCTGGGACGGGGCCGCGTTTCACTATATCACGTTTGCCTATGAGTGCTGCGGATGCGGCTTAAAGGATGTTGCTAACATCTCCGTGAGAACCTGAGAAGTAAGATGGATACCGGGAAAGAGTGCAATAACAAACAGCAGCGGGGCAGATGCTCCGCTGCTGTATTGTGAATAGGTTCATTACAGGATCGCGACGTTCTTCATCATGACCAGGACAGGTCCTTCGTAAGCACCATCCACGCAGGTCTTGTCGGCAAGCTTGAGCCCGGCCAGGACTTCGCTGAGCTTGGCGCTCATGGTAATGCCGGTAATGGGCGCAGTCTTCTCACCGTCGAAGTAGTAGGCAAGACGGATCTCGCCGCCGATATAGTCGGCGTACAGATCAAGCTGCAGTCCGGAGAGCGAAGCACACTCGACATAAGGAGCGGACTTGATCTCTTCCTCGGTCAGCGTACCGGGCGCGACTTTCATGCAGCGCAGGATTCCGCTGGGCTTTTCAATGCCCAGGTACTGGCCGAAGCGGCTGTCGCCGTGATAGCTCTTTACGATGCCGTTCTCCAGGACCATGGTATCGTTCAGCGCGGTGCCGTCCTCATCAAAGAAAGCGGACCGTTCGCTGCCTTCGGTAATGGCTTTCATGGTGACGGTCAGCTTATCGCCGCTGCCGCCGGACTGCAGGTCATCGCCGATCTTGTGCAGGTTGCCATGATTGTATACGGTAGCGTAGGAAAGATCACGTGCCAGACCGCCGATCATGCGCTGGATCTCGTCCGGACGCAGGAGCACATTGACAGTCAGCGGCGTCTGCGGGCGCGCGGCGTTGGCGCGGTCGCGTACTTCCTGCATCCTGCGGGCGATCTCGGCCGTAACGGCTTTGGCATCGAATACCGTGAAGCGGTAGTCTTCATACAGTTCCACAGACTGATTATCATCCGTAAAGGTGGGGATAGCTTCGATCATGACACGGTGCGTTACCTGTGTTTTATCAACACCATTGCTGTTGATTACATGCAGCGTATCGCGGTAAAGGAAGATCTCACATGCATTGATGGAGCCGCCTTCCACGGTATCCGCGGCGAACACGGCGTCAGCGATCTGTGCACCTAGCGCCTGCATGTCAGCACCCTTCATGTTCGTGGGCAGTTCGGCACTGATCTCACCGGCTTCGGGCAGATCGTAAGGCTCGTTGAAGACAAGGCGCGCGCGGGCAACAGCCGCGGCAACGGCCTTTTCCATATCCGCTTCCGACATGGAACGGTATACCGTAAAGGTGGAATCGCCCTTCTTGCCGTCATGATCCACATAGACAGTCACGGACGTGGCCACGGTATCGGTAGCACGGACCGTTTCGAGAGATTTGTGCACGAAGAACAGTTCATAGGACTGTGTGGCGCCTTCGGTGATGCGGTAGGCATCGACACCGGGAGCGTTTTTCAGAATGCGTTCAATCGTTTTCATCCCAGTTTCACCCTCGCTTTCAGGTTGGGGCCGCCGTCTGCAACGCGCACCCATTCCTTATATCCCTTGCCGCAGTGACCGGAGCCGATCACCTTGAAATCGTCAGAGATCATGGAGATCGATTTGAGCAGGTCAGGAACTGAACCGCTGATAACGACGGGGGAGACATAGTTGTCGGTCAGCTTGCCATCAACGATCTCGATGCCGTATTCAGCAGTACACTGGATCTGCCAGTTCTTGGGATCCTCCATGCCGTTGTTGGTCTCAAACAGCATATAGCCATGCTTGATCGAGGCGATCATGTCCTCGAGTTTGTCCTTGCCGGCAGAGAAGAAGGTGTTGGTCATGCGGGAGTACGCCTTGCGCGCATAGGATTCGCGGCGGCCGTTGCCGGTAGGCTCGGTGCCCAGCTGCGTCGCGCTGCCGAGGTCGGACAGGCCAGCGACCAGGATACCGTCGCGGATGATCTGCGTGTCGTGTGCCGGGACGCCGTCATCATCAAAGAAGTAGCTGGCGACACTGTGCGTGGCGCCGGCACCGTCATGCATGTTGGTGATGGGGGAAGCGACATACTCGCCGATATACTTCTTGGCCAGGGCACGGTCCTTGACGAACTGGTCCATTTCAACGCCGTGGCCGAAAGCTTCGTGCGCGATCAGGCCGGTGATGGAGCTGTCGGTGATGATGTCATACATGCCGGGCTCAATGGGCTTGGCTGTGGTCAGGTGTTTTGTCAGCTCGATGACTTCGCCGGTGTGCGCCTTGAGGCCTTCAATGACCTTGGCCATGCTGTC
>JAFZPO010000258.1 GCA_017550305.1 Clostridia bacterium | reverse complement strand
GCCGACAGGATCCTTGTAGGTGAACGGATTGCCATCGCCGTAATCCTTTACAGTCAGGCCCTTGAGAGCAACCAGCTCATTCTGATGGGCGACCAGGTAGCTCGTTCCCAGAGCATATGTCACATCAACAGGCTCAGCAATGAAAGCTTCGCCTTCGATGATTTCGAAGGTCGCGTCGACGATCTCGACTTCACCGGCCCACGCGGACTTGTAGCCGTTCACGCGAATCTTGGTGCCGGGCACCAGTAGGTCATAGTCTTCCTTGCTGATGGGCATATTGTACAGGAAGTACGCGCCATCCTCAGACTGGCAATAGATGATCGCCTGATCATTCCACCAGCCCTGCTTGTCCTGAACATAGGTCTCAACAGTGACTTCGGTCTCCAGATCAGCGGCGATGTATTCAGCATGCGTCATCACGGGTTTCACGTCCTCCGCAAGAGCGCAGGCAGCCAGCATCAGAAGAACCAGAACAAACGCAAGAATCTTTTTCATTTTTTCCTTCTCCTTTCGGTGATTAGGTACATTCATATTATACTCAAATTCACGCGCAAGTAAATACACCATCAATGTTTTTTCGCTTTCAGGGCACGGCGCAGCACATACAGTCCGATCAGTACCCATACCGTTCCCAATGCGCACAGCAGCGTCACAGCGGTCCCGGGCAACGGGCCAAGGTCCGCCTTCGTATCTATACTGCCCTGCTGGCTGCCGATCTGATCCAGACGGTACAGCGAATTGATCTGTGCGTACAGCGAAGTCATGTACGCCTCGTCCACCGTCTTCTTGCGGCGGACGGACTTGGCCACTTCCTCGATCAGCTGGCCTGCCGCGTCGCGCAGTGAGGCAGAGCCGTTGAAGACAGGCGTCACGAAGGTATCCCCCGTATGCTCCATCAGAAGTTCCGCCGCGTCCAGCTTGATGCTGTAATACATATCATTATCCTCACCCTTGCGAGACAGATAATCCTGATACACCGCATCCTGCTGTGCCTTGGTCGTTACCGGCACATAGCCTTCCGTCTGTGAATACGAGATCTGTACTTCGTTGGTCAGCAGATACTGAGTGAACAGCCAGCTGGCCAACACCTGCTGCGGGTCTTCCTTGTTGAAAACACAGACCGACGGGCCCTGTGAGATCATCTTCTGGTTCCCGGTATCGAACTGCGGGATCGTGCGGATAACCAGCTCAAAATCGGCTACCTGATCAGCAGAGATATCCATATGCGGTGCATTGGTGCCCATCCAGGTTGCGCCGGCAGTGGAGTCCACGGCGAAGATGCACTGGCCCGCATTGAGGAAATTGCCCGGATAACTGGAGATCTTGAATGTGGAGAAAGCTCCGTTCTGTACATGGTCGCGGATCGTATACAGCAGTTCTTTCGTGGTATCGTTGAAGATCAAAACTTCCCCGCTCGCTGTGGAATACGGCGCGTCCAGCTGCTTCAGCATCTGGATCATCATGTTGTCGGTGGACTTATAGATAAAGGGGATCAGTACCTTCTGGCCATTTACCAGGTAGTTGCCGTCCGGGCCCTTCTCCATAGCCGCATCGGATACTTCCCAGACAAAGTCCCATGTCACCACGTCAGGCACGGTGTACCCAAGCTTTTCAACCATGGTCTTGTTGATGTACAGCGCTTCCGTGGAGCGCATGAAGGGCAGTGCGTAATAGTGCGAACCGATCATGCATTCCTGCAGGAACTGCGGAACGACCTCATCCACCTTCGGCGAATCAAAGCGCAGCTCGCTTCCGCCCAATCCGTACCTCGCGTCCGTAAACAGTTCGTCCAGGGTCGCAACCACATTGTTGCCCGTCAGGTATGTGGCGATATGGTCAGGATAAGTGATGCAGACATTGGGCGTCGTATTCGTGGCGATATTGGTGATTACGTCGTTATAAATACGTCCGTAGTCCGTATACAGGCGCAGATTGATCTTGATATTGGGATACAGCGCTTCGAAATCTGCGATTGCCTTCTCATAGATCGCAGTCTGCGTCTTATTGGTATCGTTCTTGGCCCAGAAGGAGACCTCAAACTGACGACTCGTGTCAAACTGCTGAGGAATAGCGAATGCTGCAGAGCCGTCAGAGCCATGGCAGCCTGTCATAAGCAGGCAGCAGGCCAGCAGCAGCGTAAGTACCAGCAAACGTTTCGTTTTCATCCTTTTGTACCTCCGCGCGACACACCGGCCATAACCTTTTTATGGAAGATCAGGAACAGTACAATCAGCGGTACCGAGATGACCACCACAGCCGCCATCATGGCTGGGATATTTTCTCTGCCGAAGCCATTCTCGCGGATCTCCTGAATACCGTTGGAAACCAGGAAGTAGTTCTGGTCATCGGTAATCAAGCGCGGCCATACATAGGAGTTCCAGCATTCGATGATCTTGAGGATTGCGATCGTTACCAGAGTCGGTTTTGAGATGGGCAGCATCACGCGCAGCAGATACTTGAGGTCTGTTGTGCCGTCCACCTGTGCCGCGCGGTACAGCTCATCCGGGATCTGCTCAAAGTTCTCCTTGAGCAGGTAGATATAGAAGACCGACGTCACCGATGGCAGGATCAGGCCCGTATAGGTGTTACGCAGGCCGAGGTTGGTGATCGTAACGAAGTTCGTGATGATGACCAGCTCATTGGGGATCATCATCAGCGACAGGAACAGCGTGAAGGCCAGCTGGCGTCCCGGGAAGTCCAGCCGTGCGAACGCGAATGCCGCAGGAATGATCACGACCATCATCAATCCGGTCGTTACCAGAGTATAGATGATGGTATTCAGGAAATAGCGCCCCAGCGGCACCGTCGTAAAGGCATCCGCATAGTTCTGCAGTGTCGGCGCCAGGGTATAGAACTTCGGGATATATTCCGCATTATACGAGCCGTAACTCTTTATACTGGTCAGCAGCATCCAGTAGAACGGGAACAGGACCAGGAGCGCCCACAGCGTCAGAAGCACATAATCCACTGTCTGGAAAGTACGTTTCCTGACTGCAGCCCGCCGCTCAATGCGGTCAAAATCGATCTTGTTTTCCATAGGCCCTCCTCAGTAATGCACGTGCTTCTTGCTGATCAGCAGGTTGACGCAGGTGATCGTCAGCACGATGGCAAACAGGATCAGCGCCGCCGCTGAGGCAAAGGAGGGATAACCGCCGCTGTTACCGTAGAGCATGTCATACACATAACCTACGATGGTGTTCATGCCTGCCGCATTCAGGTCTGTGCCAAACAAAGCGACTGCATCACTGTATGCTTTGAATGCACCGATAAAGCCGGTAATCACCAGATAGAAGATCATCGGAGAGATCATGGGCAGCGTAATCTTGAAGAAGACGCGGGACTTGCTGGTGGCGTCCATTTTTGCTGCGCTGTAGTATTCGGGATTGACCGAAGCCAGCGCGCTGGTGAGGATCAGGACCTTGAAAGGCATGACCACCCAGATCGTATAGAAGCAGAGAACAAACATCTTTGCCCAGTATGGCCCGTCAATGAAGTCCACGGATGATCCTCCGAACCACTGCAACAGCAGATTGACCAGGCCGTCCGTATAGGCTGTCTTCTTAAACAGGATCATGAATACCAGACCGACTGCCAGCGTGTTCGTCACATAAGGCAGGAAATAGATTGTCTGGTACGGGTTGCGGAGCGGCTTGATCGCATGCAACCCCAACGAAATCAGCAGTGCGATGCCCGTGGAGAGCGGCACAGTGATAATGACCAGGATGAATGTATTGCGCAGCGCCTGCAGGAAGTACGGATCGCGCAGTACATACCGGTAGTTGTACAGTCCAATACCGTAGTAAGTCTGAGATGCTGAATTATATCCCTCTTCAAAGGAATAGATCAGCACGTCTATCAGCGGATAGACCATAAAGCAGCCGAGGAACAGGATCGCCGGCAGCAGATACAGCCATCCTTTCATGCTTCGTTTTTTCATTTCTGCGCCTCCCACGTAAAGGGAATGCGTGCTTCGGTCTGAGCATCAAACAGGAACACCTTATTCGGCATGAGTGAGAAGCACACCGTTTCCTTTGTGCGGTCCACCTGGTTGTCGGCACGGATTATACTGCGCACGAAAGGATTCCGTGAAGCGGGATGTGTAGATACCACGCTCGTATCGCGGCCCATGACTTCCACGCGTACGAGATGCGTGCGGAAGCTCCCCTGCGGATCCAGATTAAAGCCTTCCGGACGAATACCGACAGATACTTGCTGATCAGCAACACCGCCGACAGCCATTACGGGATCATCGCCTACATAGAGCATTCCGCCCCGTACGCGGCCGTCGAACACGTTGATCGGCGGCGTGCCCAGGAAGGTCGCGACAAAGAGGTTGATCGGATCGTCGTAGACATCCTGCGGCTGGCCCATCTGCTGCATGACGCCGGCCTTCATGACGACGATCATGTCGGAAATGCTCATGGCTTCATCCTGATCGTGCGTTACAAAGATCGTAGTGATGCCCGTCTCCTGCTGGATACGGCGGATCTCCTCACGCGTCTGCAGGCGCAGTCTTGCGTCCAGGTTGGAAAGCGGCTCATCCAGCAGCAGCACGCGCGGCATCTTGACCAGTGCGCGGGCAATTGCGACACGCTGCTGCTGACCGCCGGAGAGCTCGCTGGGCTTGCGCTCCAGCAGCTCGTCGATCTGCACCAGTTTGGCCGCCTGCATGGCCTTCTCCATCATCTGCGGCTTCGTCAGCTTGTCTGCGCCGCGAAGGTTCTGCAGCGGGAAGAGGATATTATCCAGCACGGTCAGATGCGGATAAAGCGCATAGTTCTGGAACACCAGGCCGACCCCGCGGTTTTCGGGCGGCAGACGCGTTACGTCATCCTCACCAAAGAGGATGCTGCCTTCCGTAGGCGCTTCGAGGCCGCAGATCAGGTTCAGCGTCGTGCTTTTTCCGCAGCCGGAAGGTCCCAAGAGACCGATCAGTTTGCCTGACGGGATCTCAAAATTGAAGTCGTTAACGGCGATCACGTCGTCCCCCTTCTTCGTACGGCTGGGGAATCTCTTCGTCAGGTGCTGTAATACGACTTTCATATCAACTCTTCCCTTTCCCTATTGTTATGCCATTGTATTCCATGCCTCCCGGCGGAGGCGTATGATCACAGAACATCCTTCGTGATAGAGCGGTTCATTTCGCCTTTATCATATCACACCTGCAGACAAAAATCACTGTCCGTACGATAAAAAAACGTGCTTCCCTCACAAAGAAGAAAGCACGATTTCCGTAATTTCGTTTATTTGTCAGCCCTTGTTCTGCGCTTCGACCAGGCGCACACCGCAGTACTGCTGACGCAGCTTGGGCTTTTCGATCTTGCCCGTCGCATTGCGCGGCACATTCGCGAAGATGATCTTGCGCGGACGCTTGTAGCGCGGCAGATCCAGACAGAAGTGTTCGATTTCTTCCTCGGTGCAGGTCATGCCTTCCTTCACCTGGATGATCGCCGCTGCGATCTCGCCCAGGCGCTGATCCGGCAGGCCGATGACCGCCACGTCGTGGATCTTCGGATGCGCGGCAAGGAAGTCCTCGATCTGCACGGGATACAGGTTCTCACCGCCGGTAATGATAACATCCTTCTTACGGTCGACCAGGAAGATAAAACCGTCCTCATCCTGCATGGCCATATCTCCGGTATGCAGCCAGCCGTCCTTGATCGCTTCGGCTGTCGCTTTCGGATCATGGTAGTAACAGCGCATAACACCGGGGCCCTTTACGCACAGCTCGCCCACCTGGCCATGCTCCACAGGCGTATCTTGCTCAGTCACGATCTTACACTGCCAGCCGTAGCCGGGAACGCCGATAGCACCGACCTTGTGCACATTCTCCATGCCCAGATGCACGCAGCCGGGGCCGGTCGATTCGGACAGGCCGTAGTTGGTATCGTATTTGTGATGCGGGAAATACTGAAACCAGTGCCGTATCAGGGAAGGCGGAACCGGCTGTGCGCCGATATGCATCAGGCGCCACTGCGACAGATGATAGTCTTCAAGCTTCAGGTCTCCGCGGTCCAGTGCTGCCAGGATATCCTGCGCCCACGGCACCAGCAGCCAGACGATCGTGCAGCGTTCCCAGGAAACGGCGTCAAAGATCGCCTTGGGCTTATTGCCCTTGAGGATGACCGCGCGGCTGCCCGTGTACAGCGAGCCGAACCAGTGCATTTTGGCGCCCGTATGGTACAACGGCGGAATGCACAGGAAAACGTCGTTATGCGTAGTCTCATGATGCATGGCTTCCATGCGTGCCGACTGCATCAGGGCAGCATGGTCCAGCAGGATCGCCTTCGGGAAACCGGTCGTACCGGAGGAATAATAGATAGCGGCTTCGTCATGGTCTTCCACCAGCACCTTAGGCGCCGAAGACGAACAGTTGGCGACCGCTTCAATATAGCTCTCGGCAAAGGACGGACGGTTATCTCCGACAAAGAAGATCCCCATCTCGGCCTTGATCTTCGGAACGATGTTCTCCACACGGCCGATAAACTCCGGGCCAAAGAAGATCACGTCGGCATCAGCCAGCTTCAGGCAATAGTCGATCTCATCTGACGTATAGCGGAAATTGAGCGGAACGGCCAGTGCGCCGGTCTTGAGGACGCCGAAATAAATCGGCAGCCACTCCAGGCAGTTCATCAGCAGGATCGCAACTTTCTGGCCTTTGCGGATACCGCGGGAAAGAAGCATATTTGCCACGCGGTTGGCTTTTTCATCAAAAACAGCCCAGGTGATCTCCCTGCGGTAGGGAGCCGCCTCGGTCGTCTGAATCAGCTCATATTCGCGCCATGTAACGCGCGGTTCCTCCTGGATCTCAGGATTGATCTCCACCAGGGCGATCTCGTCACCATACAGTTTGCTGTTTCGTTCAAGCAGATCGGTAATCGGCATGTCGGGCAAGTCCTTTCTTTTGATGCGTCGCGCGCTTTATCGCTTTTATGCGCTAAAGTATTATAACGCCTATGAGAATAATTGTCAACATCCTTCTTTCTTTGAACACATTTCATACTGGTTCTTGCAAATTTTCCGACAATCCATTATAATGGTTGACATAAATATGATTTTCGACCATCTATGGCGATTTTTCATATGAACTTTCGCCACAGATGCATAAAATCCGCAGATAAAAGGAGGCAGGAGCGCTATGGAACGAATGGCCATGAAACAATTGATCCAATGGAAAGAAAAGAAAAAGCATAAGCCCATGCTGATTACCGGCTGCCGGCAATGTGGAAAGACTTGGCTGATGACCGAGTTCGGAAAACGGTTCTTTAGCAAGACCCTTCTGTTTAATTTTGAGAAGGAGCCTGCCTTAGCTGATATTTTCAAATTTGATTTGGACCCGATTCGTATTCTCCGAGAGTTGGGAATGTACAGAGAAGGAAAACCGATCGATACAGAAAATACACTGATCATCTTCGATGAAATCCAACAATGTTCCGAAGCTGTCACGTCCATTAAGTATTTTGAAGAGAGCGGTATAAATATGTATCTGCTGTGTGCCGGTTCGCTGCTCGGGGTTGAATTGAAACGAAAGAAAATGTCCTTTCCCGTAGGAAAGGATGAACAACTGAAGCTATACCCTCTGAGCTTCTTTGAATTTACGGAGGCTTTAGGCGGTGGCAAATATTTATCCATGCTCAGCGAGCTTGACCCATATCGCGACATTCCCCAATACATTTCTGAGCCTATGCTGCGATATATGAAACTGTATTACATAATTGGTGGTATGCCTGCGGCAGTTCAGTCCTATATTGACACAGAAGACCTATCAGAAGCAGAAGATGTCCTCGATCAGATTATACAAGATATCCGCAATGATTTTTCGCATCACGCAGAAATAAAAGATATTCTGAAAATCAGCTGGATATGGGATGCAATCCCAAAGCAGCTGGCAAAGGATAACAACAAATTCGTTTTTTCTCAAGTCAAGTCAGGTGCCCGGGCACGTGATCTTGAAGATGCACTCCAGTGGTTGGTGGATGCAGGATTAGTGTATCGTCTTGAAAAAGTATCCGCTCCCCAGATCCCTCTCTCATCCTGTTCAGACGCTACGTTTTTCAAGACTTATACTCATGATATTGGAATAATGCGTAAAAACGCTGGCGTTTCATATCGAACCATACTAACTGAACCTGATGGATATGCTGCATTCAAGGGGGCAATTGCTGAAAACTACTGTATGACAGAACTTATTGCTTTAGGCATTAAGCCATATTATTGGCACAGTAACAACACAGCAGAAGTTGATTTTGCTTTTGAAGATAATATCAACAGGATTATTCCAATGGAAGTTAAATCAGGCGATAATACCCGTGCCAAGAGTTTCACAGCCTACTGTAAACAGTATGCCCCATCTCTAGGATTTAGAGTCTCTTCCAAAAATGTAGGAGATAACGAGAAAAACGGCACGCACGAAATCAGTCTTCCGCTATATATGCTATGGCGGTTACCAATGTATATTACAAATCCGAGCATTGGTCAATAATAGAAAACCGGGTATACCTTTTAGATAGAATTCTACAATGATAACTTTTAGCGAAAAAGCCCTAAATATCTGCTGCACACAGACGCCAGCCGCTGTCCGGATAATACATAGAAGCTACCAACTGTCTTGGAACGGCACTTTCAATTCTTATGACAAACTGCATCCTCTCTGTTGGCCATAATTGTGGCCAGCAAACAGGATGCAGTTCTTTATGCAGATTTATGCTATTCCTGAAGTCCTTTCAGTGAATATGTAGTATCCTGTAATCTAATCTCTTTCTCCGCTGAGCTTATATAGAGGATCCGCTCCGCATCGTCCTGAAGCGTGTAAGCTGAAATAATCTCTTGCGGCAGCGCTTTCACATAGGCAGCTACGGCCTCTGCGCTTTCCAAGCTGTTCAGAACGAGCATTGCGTATGCCAGGTCAACCGTCTGGTCGGCCGTTCCGCCCAGTGCCGCCGTCATCAGCACATCGGTAAAATACCCGCTTTTCACATCGATATACAGATGACGGTAATACACTTTCCCGTCAAGCTCAACCTTATAATACCCATATTGCGCATCGGTCGGCGAGATCACGGTAAAACTGCAGAAAGCTGCCGGCTGCGCCAATGCGGCCGTAGCCACTGTTTCCACACCGCTCTCTCCCACGCCATACAGGGAGTATTCCATATCCCCCTGCTTCCCCAGGGCGATAGAAATCCCCGATTCGGTATACAGATATCCGTTAGTATATCCCTGGGCTGTCATCCTCATGGCAACGAGCTGCAGCAGATATGCATCATGGAGCAGGTTCAGATCCAGCACCGGTGCCTCGATCTCATTCTGCTCTGCCCATTTCAAATATTCTTCGCCTACATGAAGTATGACGGTACTGTTGGCATCGTCAAACTCTAGCGAAAACAGTCCCCTCTTCGAAAGCAGCGCGGTCAGCTCTTCCAGAAGTTCCGCCTCGTCCATATTGAGCAGCGGATCCGCCTGCTGCGGTTCCTCCAGATAACGCAAGCCCTGCCATTCGGCATGCAGTGCACCTGAAAACAAATGATACCCTTCCTGTAGCTCATGCCTGGTGTACGCATCTTTCAGTACCGCATACAATGCCGCATCCACCTTGAGCACCTGTCCAGGTGCTGCGTTCAGCGCAGCGATATTATTCAGGCCCTCATAGGTTTTCTCCGCATGCAGCATACGATAGTACTGCAGCAGTTCATCCGAGAAGACCTTCTGCACTTCATTCAGGCGCTGACGGATCGCACTGCTGCTGCCTTCAGCATAATATAGCAGATGAACACCGCTGTCGTAGGTCTCCGCATTCGCCGTGTTGGTATATCCGACATCATAGTAGCCGGCATCACGGTGTGAATACTGCAAGATACCAATGGTAAACGATGCGATTGCGATACCCACTGCCAGCACAAAGGCTATTATCCTTGGCCAGGGCTTCTTTTCCTTCACGTCTGCCTCCGTCATAAGAAAAGCTGCCGCAATGCCTGAGCACGCGACAGCTGGTGATTATGCTTTTCCGTATCGTGCGACCTTGCAGGCCTCGATCTCTTCGCTGATGCCAAACACCATGTGTCCGTTGCCGATATCCACCAGTTTGGGCTGCTCCTCGTCCGGACCGTATTCCTTGGGCTGGTATACGAACAGCTTCTTTTTCTTTTCCAGGATCGGATCGGGAATTGGAATAGCGGACATCAGCGAACGCGTATAGGGATGCAGCGGATACTGGAACAGTTCTTCCGTTTCCGCGACCTCCATCACGCGTCCCTTATAAATTACAACGATGCGGTCGCTGATAAAGCGCACGATCGACAAGTCATGGGCAATGAAAAGATAGGTCAGTCCGCGCTCGCGCTGGAACTTTTTTAGCAGGTTCAGCACCTGTGCACGGATGGACACGTCCAAGGCGGAGATCGGCTCGTCAGCCACGATCAGTTCGGGTTCCATCACGATGGAACGCGCCAGGCCGACACGCTGACGCTGGCCGCCGGAGAACTCATGCGGATAGCGGGTCAGATGTTCAGGCAGAAGGCCAACTTCACTGATGGCCTTCTCCACCTTCTGCATACGCTCTTTTTCATCGTTGAACAGATGGAAGTTATACAGACCTTCTGAAATGATATACTCAATAGTCGCACGCTCGTTCAGCGAGGCCGCCGGGTCCTGGAAGACCATCTGGATCTTGCGGATCACATCGCGGTCCTTCTTGTGGGACAGTTTGCCGCTGATCTTCTCACCCTTGAAATAGATAGCGCCGTTGCTGCAGGGATTGATACGCACGATGGCACGGCCAATCGTCGTTTTACCGGATCCGCTTTCGCCTACCAGCGACAGGGTCTCACCTTTGTAGATATCAAAGCTGACATCACTGACAGCCTTGAAGCTGTTCTTTCCCTGCTTGAAGACTACATCCAGATTTTGTACGGAAAGCAGGACTTCCCGATTGGTATCATTCGCCATATCGATCCTCCTTATTCCTCAGAATCCCCGTAGATACGGACCATCTTCTCATGCAGGTTCTGAATGTTTTTAGGCGCTTCCGTCTTCGGAGCGCGGGGGTCAAGCAGCCATGTCTTGGCATAATGCGTATCACTGACCTTGAACATGGGCGGCTCTTCCTTCAGATCGACAGCCATAGCATACTGATTGCGCGGCGCGAAAGCATCGCCCACGATCTTGTTATACAGGGAAGGCGGTGTGCCCGGGATAGAGAACAGATCGGTATCCTTGTCCGTCAGCTGCGGCAACGAGGACAGAAGTGCCCAGGTATAAGGATGTTTGGGGTCGTAGAAGATGTCTTCTACTGTGCCCAGTTCCACCACCTGGCCGGCATACAGCACGGCGACGCGCTCAGCCACGTTTGCGACAACGCCCAGGTCATGCGTAATGTAGACAGTCGTGAATCCCAGTTCCTTCTGCAGGTCCTTGATCAGGCGGATGATCTGAGCCTGGATGGTCACATCCAGAGCGGTCGTCGGTTCGTCGCAGATCAGGATCTTCGGCTGGCAGGACAGTGCGATTGCGATAACGATGCGCTGGCGCATACCGCCCGAATACTGGAAGGGATAGTCATCAAAGCGCTTTTCAGGCTCGGGAATGCCTACCTTGCCCATGATCTCGATCGTACGTTCACGGGCTTCAGCCTGGCTGCACTTCTGGTGTTTTAGGATGACCGTCATGATCTGCTTGCCGATCGTAATTACCGGGTTCAGGCTCGTCATTGGATCCTGAAATACCGTAGCGATGCGGCAGCCGCGGATCTGCTGCCAGTCGTTCGTATACTTGACGTGCGCGCAGTCAATGATCGCGTAACCGTTGACAACGCCGTTGGCCTCATCCACCGAACGGTACTGCACATAGAACACGCAGGTCTGGAAGATACGGTTCAGAACATTGATATCACGCAGATCCTCGGCTACCAGCATGGCCTCACGGAAAGCTTTCAGCAGTGTACGGACATATGGAATCTGAGAACGCACAGGATAACGGCCGATGGAAAGCAGAACTTCATATGCCAGAATCTGGTTGCGCTCCAGTTTTTCGTCTGAGAGGCCATACGGGTTTTCAGCTTTCTCAGCTTGCTGCATCTTCTTTTCACGAAGAGCACGCAGTTCTGCCAGTTCCTGTTCATTCCTGCCACGCAGGGCGTCATCCTTGGCATAGGATTCCTGGCGCTTTTTGATCAGTTCTTCCTTTTCAGCAGCAAGAGCCTTTTCCCTGGCAGTCAGGTCAGCGATCTTTGCTTCGGCTTTGGAAATCTCTTCCGCATCGGTCTGGCTATGCTTATCCAGTGTGAGCAGATAGTTGTTTGTATCGACGATATCATCATGCACAGTCTTCAGCCGAACGGCAAAGTCTTCTTCTTCCTCGACTGAAAGGGACTTCTCGTGCTTGATCACATTTTCCTTGGCCAGGATCTGCTTATACTCCTCAGCACCGCGTTCGGCAACGGAATACTTATCAAGCTGATTCTTCAGGTACTTCAGCAGCCTGCGGTTATAGGCTGTCAGCTTTACCTTGGTCACGGACAGTTCGTCATCCGAATAAATGATACTGCCTTCGGGAATGAAGCCGTTTGCATCTAGCATACCGGCAAATGTCTTGGTCAAAACCGATTTGCCGGAACCGCTCTCGCCCACGATAGCAATGGACTCATTCTCATAGATATCCAGCGACACATTGCGGATCGCTGTCAGGATACGGCCGCGTACATTGAACTTCACGCTGACATTCCGCAGGGAAAGGAGGACTTTCTTTTCATTCTCAGCCATGGTCTTCCTCCTTACATATGCGTCCTGGGGTCAGAGGCGTCTGCCAGGTTCTGTCCCAGAACATACAGAATGATGGTAATGGCAGCAGCAATAGCGACTGGGGGCCAGAATTCCCATGGATAGATCAGGAAGGATGCCTGCGCTTCCTGGATCATGCGTCCCAGTGAGGGCACTTCTGCGCTCAGGCCCACACCGATATAGGAAAGGAATACTTCCATGCCAATGTAGCTGGGCAGCTCAGTTGCCAGCAGTGTTACGATAACGCTGGTCAGGAAAGGCAGGATGTTCTTGGAGATCATGCGCGGGATCGGAGTACCGAGGCAGCGGGATGCCAGGCTGTATTCACGGTCACGGATGATCAGCACCTGCGTACGGAAGAAATAGGCGATACCGAGCCAGCCTGTAATCGTCAGTGCGAAGATGAAGCTCCAGAAACCTGCACCGATGATATACACAAGTACCGAGATAACAAGGATATAAGGTACGTTGGCAATGATGTTGTAGATGACCAGCATCACGGCATCAAACTTCTTGGAATAGCCCCATACAGCACCCAGGATGATACCGATGGTCATATTGATGGCTGCGCAGATGACAGCCAGCACCAGCGACGTACGCGCTGAGGCCATGATGCCATAGAAGATGGAATTACCCATTTGCCCCGTGCCGAATATCCACTTGAAGGAGAAGCCTCCGAAGTAGTCCATCGCTTTCCCGGGGCTCAGATTGAAGGTCTTTGCATCCGTGATGTTTTCATATGGACGATAAGGAGCAAAGGCAGGGATAACAAACGTACTGACGATCAGGATGATGAACAGCGTGATCAGTACGATATTGATCTTCTTGCGGAAAAACACGCGGAACACGCTTGCCCAGTAGGAATAGCGCGGTGCGGTGATCCTTTCGGCCTGAATGGTATTGATATCGATAAACTGGAAATCCTTGCTGCTGATATCGCTCATTACCGGCCACCTCCTTTGCTGGAAGACAGCGAGATACGCGGGTCATACTTGGCCAGCAGCAGGTCGCCCAGGATTACGGAAATGATCGACAGCGAGGTATAGAATACCGTAACAGCCACTATGATACCGTTATCATGGCCGTTGATGGCAGCTGTCAGCAGATTGCCGACACCGGGCATGGCATATACACGCTCGGTGATGATGGCACCGGTCAGACAACCCAGGATATTCGCCGGAATACCGTGTACCAGATAGATCATGGCGTTCTTGGAAATATGCTTACGGAAGATCTCACCTTCGGAAAGGCCCTCAGCGCGGGCAAACTTCACGTAGTCGCTGTTCATCTGGTCGATCATGTAGCGGCGCATCCATTTCATCAGGCTGCCCATATGAGGCAGCGCCAGAGAAATGATCGGCAGGAAATATGCGAGAGCTTTTACCTGCGCATTAGCAAACTTATACGGGAGACCGAACAGAGACGTACCGATGGAAGCGAAGATGAAGATATACGCCAGAGCAGGCACGGCCATGATGAAGATGATATAACCGTTGCCGATCTTGTCAAACAGGCCGTCCTTATGACGTGCCATCATGATGCCGAGCGGAAGGCCGAGCAGATAGGCGATTATCGTAGCGATGATGCCAGCCACAAAGCTGTTCTCAATCATGCTCAGGCCGCCGATTTTGTAGGAATACGCAGTATACTGATCGGGATACTGCTCCATTTCCTTCGCATTACGGGGATTGGGATTATACCTCAGCGTATGGAAATCGATCGCAGTAGTCACATACTGATCTGTTCCGATCTGGGCAGGATACTGTGTCTCGGTTTTGATCTGATTACCGGTCGGCGTGCTGATCACCTGAGTGATCTCAGATCCCCTGTACTTGGTAAAGGAAGTACCCAGATTGAGGTGCAGGAAATTCTGGTGGATAAACGGGAAGCGCCCGTCAAAGTACAAAAGATATTTATGTGTAGTGCCTGACCCCACCACGGCAAACAGCCCGCTGTATGGGTCCTTCTCCACACGGATATAACGATCGGTCAGGGTTTCATCCTTCACGTCGTTCGTAGTTTCAATTGTTATCAGATGGGTTATATACTTCCACAAGCGTACGAACGGGCTCAGCTCACGTACTGCCAGAAGATAGGCATTGCCGCCTTTCTTGACCTTGCCTGCGGATGAACGTACCGGCTGCAGGTACGTCTGCTTATAGCCATTGGCTTCATTCTCAGCAATGAACTCCTGTACGGAAGCATTTTCCAGATAGGTGTTCTCATCCTGAATAGCAGCGAGGTCTGCTTTGAAATCCTCGTTTTTTGTATAGTCGGCACCGTACAGCGCCTCATACTTGGTTTTCAGGAAAGACGCATAGTCATTGTATTCCAGATAACCGAATTTCTGATACTGGACATATTCGTATGCCGTACGGTCGTTTGCATTCTTCTTGTTCCATACGTCATCCATCTGGAAAATCACGCTGCGTTCTATCAGCGTGTACACCAGCAGCATGACGGTCGCAACGACCACCAGCAGCGAAAATATCGAGAAAAGGATGCGCTTGAGCATGTATCTTTTCATGAGAACACCAACTTCATATCATTTATGGGCACTTGGCATGCCCATCTCCTCTTTTGCGAATAGAGGGCAAAAAGCGACAGCGGGGGAAGCGGCAGGTTACGCCGCTTCCCCATGCTGTTTGCAATGTTCTTACAGAACTATCGCGTAATAGGACATTAGATGCCCAGGACCTTCAGCATATAGCCGCCGTAGGTCATGGTGCCCAGATAGGTAACCGGGTCGCCGTAGTCCGGGCCCCAGCCACTGCCGAAGAAGAAGTCCATACCGCAGGCTTCGCCGGTCAGAGCACGGTAGCCAACAGCATAGTAGTCATTAGCAGTGGTCGCTTCGATCAGGTTGATCTGGATGTTCTCAGCACCCAGATTGTCCTCCAGGCTCTTCTTGACGGCCTGGCAACGAGCGGTGATCGCAGCAGAGGGAGAATAGTACACGATATCCATCACGATGGGCCAGGTCACGCTGTCGCCCAGCTCTTCCTTGGCAGCAGCCAGGTAGGCCAGAGCAGCTTCCTGATCGTACCAGCCTTCAACGCCGTCAGAGACGTTGATGTGCTCGCCCAGTTCATCCAGATAGTACTGAACCATCTCGCCGTACATGGTGCCGGCCGCGAAGGTCTTGCCGTTCTCATCAGTGAACTCAGCAGACAGCTTCACGAACTCGGGGTGGGTGTACATGTTGCGCAGGCTGTTGTACTTCAGATCTTCGCCGGCAGAAACCGCGTTGTAGGTGCTGCGGTCCAGACCATGGACGATCGCCTTACGGAAGTTGATGTTGTGCACAGCAGTGTTCCAGTCGATCTTCTGCTGTTCGGTCTTGCTGGAAGCAACAGCGCCGCTCGCCAGAGCGAAGGTGCCGCGGTTCAGGTTCAGACCGCCGAAGTAGGTGGTGCTGGTGGTGTCAACAACGTAAGCATACTTATCGAAGTTGCCATCTTCCTTAGCCAGATCCAGAACGCCGGTAGCGCTGCCCAGGCCAGCCGCCGCATACACGCCGCTCACGGCGTCAGCGTAGTACTGCTTGGGGTTCTCGCCCATGTCGAAGATCCAGGTGATGCTGTTCAGCTTAACCTTATCGGGGTTGTAGTAGTTCTCGTTCTTCACAACGCACATCTCAGAATCGGCAACCAGCTTGGTCAGCAGGAAGGGGCCGCAGTAAACCTGAGAAGAAACGTCAGTGTTCTTACCAAAGGTGTAGGTATTGGTATCGGCGAAAGCAGCCTGATACTCTTCAATGCCGTACACGCCGCCGTTAGCGGTGTAGAAGCTCTCGCAGATGGGCTGGAAGATGCTGTAAGTCAGCATGGTCATGAAGTAGGAGTAGGGGTTGGACAGGGTGATGACCAGGGTGTTGGCGTCCGCGGCAACATAGCCGACGTCGTCGAAGGAACCACCGTGGTTCACGTAGTCGTTGGTGCCCTTAACCACTTCGTCGGGACCATCCTGCTCGCCGGTGACCAGGTACTCCAGACCAGCAGCGGTATCCAGCATGTGATGGAAGCCAGCCACGAAGTCATAAGCGGTCACAGGAGCATACTCGGTACCTTCAGAGGTGTACCAGTTGGCGCCTTCACGGATCTTGAAGGTGTAGGTCAGGCCGTCTTCGCTGATTTCCCAGCTCTCGGCCAGAGCGGGCTGCATAACGCCCATGTTGTCGTACTCAACCAGGCCGTCGACGCACTGTACCAGGACTTCGGTATCAGACTGGGAAGAGGTGTTCAGCCAGTCCAGGGTAACCGGAGCGGTGGAGAAGGTGGTCTTATACTCGGGGTTGATGGTGTGGCCCTTAGCGGTCAGGATCGCAGCAGGATCATAGGCTTCGCCGCCGGCAGCAGCGGTGTTCCACGCTTCGATCAGTTCAGCGCGCTCTTCCTTGGTCACGAACTCATCGGAGATGATGAGGCCGTACCAACGGTCGTCATCGTTGCCCCACTTAGCGAAGGGAACGGTGCGATACGCGATGCGGGTGATCTGATAGGTGCCGCCCTGGGTAGTGAAGGGCACGAAGGCAGCCGTGTTCAGCAGCATTGCCTCAGCCTGAGCTTCGAGCACAAAACGCTCGTCGTCAGTGGGGGCAGCCTTGGCCTTCGCCATCAGCTCGTTGTACTCGCCGAATACTTCTTCATAGATTTCGTCGTCATCACCGCGCTCGTACACGGTTTCCGCAGAAGCGGCAACCACGCTCAGCACCATGATCACGGCCAGAAGCATCGCAAGAAGCTTGGACAGGTTCTTCATGGTTCATTCCTCCATAAATTTTTCTTTTTCAAGCGCTATACGCTGAAAAACTATTTAACTGCAACATCCGGTTCAGGGAGTACGCTTCCGGACATTGTGCAAACCATTATACGATATCGTCTGGCAAAAATCAACGTCAAATGTATATTTTGTGAAAAAAACCTGCATTATTATGAAGAATTAATCTTTCAGCATAGAAAGCACTGCGCTTGTCACGGAACCAGAGGACAGCTATAATAATGTAGAAAAAACATCAGGAGGAAGCTTTGCAGTACAGGACAGATCCGCGCAGCGGCAACCAG
>JAFZPO010000257.1 GCA_017550305.1 Clostridia bacterium | reverse complement strand
GTTCGGGCTTGCTGTGACCTTTGACGCGGGCGGGATCCTCTACCGTGAGACGATCGAGGAAGCCGTCGAGGGCGTGGGACATTATGAGCCGCTGCGGCATTACGCCGAAGTGCATCTGCTGCTCGAGCCCGGGCCGCGGGGCAGCGGGATGCGGTTTGCGACTGCGGTCTCGGAGGATGACCTCGACCGGAACTGGCAGCGACTGATCCTGACACATCTCATGGAAAAGACACACCGCGGCGTCCTGACCGGCTCGCCGCTGACGGATATGAAGATCACGCTGATCGCAGGGCGTGCACACCTCAAGCATACCGAGGGAGGGGACTTCCGCCAGGCGACGTACCGTGCGGTACGCCAGGGGCTTATGCAGGCGAAGAGCGTCCTGCTCGAGCCCTGGTATAACATGCGCCTCGAGCTGCCCGCCGACTGTGTGGGCCGCGCCATGAACGATATTACGCAGATGGGCGGCGGGTTTGACGCGCCCGAGACGCTTCCCGACTGCACGCTGCTGAACGCCTGGGCGTCGGTCGCCGCAGCGCAGCATTACGCGCGCGATGTTGCCGCATACGCGCACGGGCAGGGCAGGCTATTGTGTACGCTGCGCGGGTATGCGCCCTGCCGCGAGCAGGAGCGCGTGATCGAAGAGATCGGGTATGATCCCGAGCGCGATACTGAGAACCCGGCGGACTCCGTGTTCTGTTCGCATGGTGCGGGATATACTGTGCCCTGGAACGAAGCACCTGCCCTGATGCATATCCAGACAGGGGTCATGGCCGCGCCTGTGCAGGAGATGGCGGCGCCTGCGCCTGCCGCACCGCGGACCATCGCGGGGGATGAGCAGCTGCGCGCGATCTTTGAGCGCACATACGGGCCGGTAAAGACACGCCTTGAGCGCACGCCCGCGCGCCAGACGCAGGCGACCGTGAACGCTCGCCCGATCGAGACGAAAACACCGCAGCAGGAATACCTGCTTGTGGACGGATATAATATTATCTTTGCATGGCAGGACCTGAAAGAGCTCTCCCAGCGCAGCCTCGAGCAGGCGCGCCAGGCGCTCATGGATATCCTGTGCAATTACCGCGGCGTACGCCCGTGCGAGCTGATCCTCGTCTTTGATGCCTACAAGGTATCCGGCGGCGTTGGCGCGCAGGAGGAGTATAAGGGGATCCATATCGTCTACAAGCGTGAGGCGGAGACCGCGGATAATTATATCGAGCGTACGATCCGTACCATTGCGCCTGAACACCGCGTGCGCGTGGCGACGAGCGACGCGCTGGAGCAGCTGATCATTCTTGGCGGCGGCGCGCTGCGTATGTCCGCGCAGGAATTCCGTGAGGACATGGAGGCGGCAAAAGTCGAGATCGAAGAGATCCTGCGCCAAAACAACGCCGGCCGCCGCGGGGAAGCGGCGGTCGGGAGGGCAATGCGCGAGGCATTGGATAAAAAGGCGTAACAGTATTCAGTTTCCTGCCATCTCACGTTCCAGGGGCAGGACCTGTTTCTTTTTCCAGACACCGCGCCAGTAGAAGAAGATCGTGACGAGCATACCGATCAGCCAGCTGATCAGGAGCGAGACGAAGACCATCCGCTGCTGCGTGATCACCGAGGCGCCCGCATTGCGCGTCATCGCTACCATCGCATAGGCGAGCGGCAGGCGCAGGCCGATCGTCGTGCCCATCGTGATCCACATCGGGGTCATGGTATCGCCCGCGCCGCGCATGACGCCGGAGAGTACCTGCGTGACCGACATGGCGACATAGCCGACTGCCAGGATATACATCATGTTCATGGACAGGTCGATCAGTGCCTGCTCGGGCGTGAACAAGCGCATGAGCGTGGGCCCGAAGACGAGCACCAGCGGGGTCAGCAGGAGCGCTGTGACCAGGGACATGATCAGGCCCTGGCGTGTGCCGCTGCTCAGACGGTCGAGCTTGCGCGCACCGAGGTTCTGGCCGGCATACGTGCTCATGGCCTGGCCGAAGCTGAAGTTCGGCAGCATCGCGTACCCGTCGACGCGCATGACCATGACGTTGCAGGCGATGAACATCTCGTCGCCGAAGCTGTTGATCAGCCGCTGTACGACCATCATTGCGAGCGAGAACAGTGCCTGGTTGAGACCGGACGGGATCCCGAGACGGATGATCCTGGAAAGATAGAACTTATCGGGCTTGAGGTCCGCCTTGTGCAGCACGAACAGCTTTTTCAGCGACAGGAGCTTGATGAAGCACAGGATGGCCGAAATGAACTGCGCGAGCACGGTCGCGAGCGCGACGCCGGCAACGCCCATACGGTCGACGAACGCGAGGTCCAGGAAGATATTGAGCACCGAAGTGAGCAGCAGGAAGCCCAGCGCGGAGAGCGAATCGCCCAGACCGCGGAGGACGCCTGCCAGGATGTTGTAGTAAAAGAAGCCTGCGATGCCGATAAAGAAGATGTTCAGGTAATCGCGGCAGCCGTCATACATGCTCGGAAGCGTGCCTACGGCGGTCAGAAGGGGGCCGGTGATCAGGGGACCTATGATCATGATGACCACACTGGCCAGGGCGGTGACCGTGATGCAGTTGCCGACCGTCCTGCTCAGGCCTTCCTGATTGCGCGCGCCGAAGTACTGCGCGACCAGGATGCCGGCACCGGTCGAGATGCCCACGAACAGCGCGAGGAGCAGGTTCAGCACGGGCATGGCATTGCCCACGGCGCCCAGCGCCGTATAGCCCCAGCGGCTGTTGCCTATGACTACTGCGTCCACGGTATTGTAAAGCTGCTGCGCGAAATTGCCCAGCAGCATGGGGAAAGCAAACTCGGCGATGCGCTTCCAGGGCGTGCCCTGGCTCATGTCACGCGGCGTGAACATCGCTTTCAGCTTGGTGAGCATGCGAGACCTCCTGCATTCGGAATGCAGACAGTATATCACGGATACTTTTTCCGTTCAACGGCGGAATACATCAAAAGAACAGCATTTTGCAGCAAATCCTACCTGACAGAGAGGCGATCACGATGAAACGGCGTTTTCTGAAGACAGCGGCACTTGCGGCAGCCCTTTCCCTGCTCCTGGGCATCCTTGCCGGACCGGGCTGTGCCCTGGCAACCAGCAATGAGGACCGGGTCAGCCTGTATGACGGGATCCGTTCCGTCTATGATGCAGAGGCGCCGCGGCAGGCACTGGTGCAGGACACGGGCCTGTATGAGAAGATGGTGCACGGCAGGTATTACGACCTGTGGGACAGGAACTCCCTGTATTTCACGTCGCCTGAGCTCTACAGCTTTGAAAACGTGCTGACGCGGATCCGGGAGGACAATGCTGCCGCCGCCTGGATCGCGGACAATATCGGCGCGAACGCGCTGAAGCAGAAAGCGGACGACGATAACTATATCCGTATCCTGCTCATGCTCATCGTCATGCAGTCGCAGGGCTTTTCCCAGGCGGGCAAGACGCTCTCGGACTACGATACGCTGAAGGCGTTCCCCGAGTATACGGAGGACTTCGTCAAGATCGGCCTGGATGTCGTTTCCATGGGTGAGCTCAGTTCAATGGAGGAGCTCGGCTTCAGCCTGGTGGATGCCGCGGACGGTGTCGTGAACGTGACCGTCAATTCGCTGGCTGAGTATGAGATGTACAGGGATGCGGCGGACAACTACAATACTGCATACCTGCTGCTGACTACGATCCGGAAGAACACGGATGACAAGGAACTGCAGCATGCCGTGGATAGGATGCTGCCCCTGATCACCGAAGCCCGGAACCTGATCTTCGGCGGGGATATCGGTTCCTTCATGGTCGATACGACTGCAGAGGTATTCAAAAGCGGGCTGTTTGTGAACGCGCTGATCGCGTTCATGGAAGAGAGCGCAGAGGAGTTTGCAAAGGACATGCTGCCCTTTGTCAAGACGCTGAAGAGTGTCGCGACAAATGCGTTCATTCCCGGCTACAGCATCGCCAAGGTCATTTATAAATCCATGATACTGACAGGCGACCTTCTGTTTGGCACGACGAACACGTATAACCGGTATGCGGAGATGAAGTGCCTTTCCGCGATCGCGGACGCACTGCGCAGACAGATCTCATCCTACGGCTATATCCCCGCATATGAGAAAGGCAGCATCAAAGGCGCGCAGAAGGCGGTCCCGCTCATGGAGTTCTATCTGCTGACCTGCATGCGCGGTGAATACTGCGTTGAAGAGCTCGTACTGAACGACGGCGGCGTGCTCACTTCCTCACTCGGTACGGGCGATAACCCGAGCCGCGGGGAGATCGAAAAGTGGTTTGATACGAAGAATGAGGTGCTCTCACAGATCTATGGCGATGTCGACAGGATCCTCTGCACCGGCAATGAGATCTATTACCGCTATCTGGAACAGGAGATCATCCCGGACGCGAAATGGGCAAAGACCGGGACGATGACCTGGCAGGTCGCGTCCCTGGTCAACAGTGAGAAGGGCGATGTGGCGGACCGGATAGCCGAATACAAGGATGAGAAGACCGGGGAGACAGGAACCGGCGTCGTTTCCGCGATCGTCCGGGACTTTGACGGGGATGATATCAGCGACATGCTGGTGATTTTCCTCGATACCGCGCCGATCGGAGAGACTGCGATCGCACCGGTATATAAAAAACCAACTGAGAGTGGCCCGGTATATAAGGAATCAAATGCGATCGTGCTCCGGGCGAAGCTCTATACCATGCAGTATAACGCGCGCCCGGATGAGGAAGAGGAGGCCGTGCCTTCTCAGCATTATGTCCTGGCGGATCCTGATCCTGATTCGAAAGAGATCCCGAGCATCCGGAAAATGATGCTCGAGAACATGAGCCGCTGGGCAGAGATCAATGCGGAGAGCTGGCGGATGATCGACCGGTATACGGTCGTTGAGACGGACTCGATCGAGATCGCAGCGGAGTTCTATGGCCTTGGTTACGGGAACATGACAGCCGGGCTTTTTGTCCTGGATGACGTGCTGTATCTGTATACGCGTGAGAGCATGGACGACTATACGACCTTCGGCCCGAGCGTATACCGGACCTGGCACGTGGAAGAAGGCAGGTTCGTGTTTGACAATGCCAGCCGTTCGGTTGGATGGGGCCAGGCTTCCTACAAGATCAATCTGGGGGATAACGGGACCAGCTTTGGCGAGCTCGAGGGCTCGCTGGAAAGCGGGATCCTGCTGACGTTCACTTCCGAGATCACGGATTATTCGCTTGGGGCCCCGAAGTTCACGACCGTACTGACTGACCGTTCCTTCATCCGGACCGTTCTGGAGGAGGGAGAGGGAAGGCTCCGGGAGCTGCGCGGCGAGGATCCGGTCAGGACCAGGGTCGTTAACGTGGTCGTGGAGAACACCAGTAAAGATAAGGCGAAGATGCTCGCCGAAGAGATCGCTAGCCTCAGCGGGGTCGGCCTGACGCTTTCTCAGGAGGCCGAGCCGCAGAAGGACGGCAGTTACTGGGTCAGGTATGTTTCCGCTAACCAGACGAAGGTCTATATACTCGTTGATATGGATGGAAATGTTAAGAAGATCACCATAGACGGGACGTTCGCGG
>JAFZPO010000256.1 GCA_017550305.1 Clostridia bacterium | reverse complement strand
GCATCGCGCAGGAATTCGTGAACCGGCTGTGCAATAACGGTGCATGCATTGGGCACCGCATCTGCCCCAAGCACAATTCCGTCACCAATATCGATCCGTCGGCGTTCAAAGTGATGGCCATTGATATGTGCCGGGAGGCCGGCGTGCAGGTGCTGCTGCATCTGGAAGCTTGCCTGGTCAATCAGAAGGATGGCAGAATCACCAGCGTCGTCTTCTATGGCAAAGGCAATGAAGTAACCGTAAACGCGGATCTGTTCATCGACTGTACCGGAGACGGCGACGTTGGCTATCTTGCCGGCTGCAGTTATGAAAGCGGTCAGGAAGGCACCGGTGTGCTTCAGCCTCCGACAGTCATGTACACGCTCGAGAATGTTGACACAGACAAGCTGTTCGATTACATAGAAGCGCATCCGGAGGAGATGATACCTTCTGCGACGATCGACCACCGCCCCGGATATGACGCCGCTTACTTCCGCGCAAGCAAGAACCATGTATTTGTAGGCCTGAGGACACTTTTTTCGAGGCTGCGCGAAGAAGGAAAACTGCCTGTCAACCGTGAGACGCTCATATATATCAAGTCCATGCATCCGGGGGAAATATACGTAAATTCAACCCGGCTTCTCAATACAGATGCAACAGATATCTTTGACCTGACGCGCGCCGAACTGGACGGTCAGCTCCAGTGCCAGCAGCTGACCGAAATGCTCAGGCAATATGTTCCGGGCTTCGAGAACTGTTTCATTTCATCGATCGCACCGAGTCTCGGCGTACGTGAGACCCGCCGCTTCAGCGGCATCCGCAGACTGACGGTAGATATGGTGCTGAACGGTGAAATCCCGGATGACACGATCGCGCTGGGCGGCTATAAGATCGATATTCATTCCGGGCGAGACCGTTCTACAGTTTTCAAGACAGTTAAGGAGCCCTTTGGTATCCCTTATGGCTGCCTCGTATCAAATGAAATCGATAACCTGATGTTCGCCGGTCGCTGCATATCCATGGACGCGCCGTCTCTGGCAAGTGTTCGTGTCATGCCGCAGTGCATGAGCATGGGCCATGCGGCTGGTATTGCCGCTGCCCTATCCATAGCAGATAACCGTCCACCTAAAGATGTCGATATTGCGGTTCTGCGGAATGCCTTGCTCAAAGAAAAAGCTGTGCTGACAATGGATCAGGTCAATACCATCCCGATCAATGAATAAAACCACTCCGCACGTTATCAGCGTGCGGAGCGCCATAATGATGAGTATTCTCATATTTTCGGCAGCAGGAATCTTTCATACCGGTCCTGCTGCAGCTTTTTATACATTCCAGCGCAACAACCGCCATCCATGCTCCATGCTATAAGTAAAGACACTGTAATTGCAGTTGGCGTGAGAGAAACGGTGTTCATCGAGCAGTATTCCCATCACGGCGGAAAGCATACCCTTTATGATTCCTTCATGGCAGAAAACAGCAATCCGTTCTGCCTTCACCTGAGACACGCGGGCAAGGAAGCTCATCGCCCGGTCCATCAGCGCCTGACTGTTTTCGCCGCCGAAATGTGTAAAGTCACGTGTCCTCCTGCTAATCTCAAGCATTTCACCATATTCGTCCTGGCATTCAGTCAGTTTTCGACCCGCCAGGATACCCACATTCACTTCCCGCAGATCAGTATCCTGAATAACTGTCATCTGCGGCAGCACGATGTTCGCTGTTTCTATGGCACGCACCAAATCGCTTGAATATACACAGTCAAACGTCAATCCATTCAGCCTGTCGCGGAGTGCTTCTGCCTGCCGAATGCCGTTTTCCGTCAATTCCAGCTGACACCAGCCGCTGAAAAGGTGCTGCTGATTGCCGATGCTCTGCCCATGACGAAACACATACAGTTCCATTTATGGTCTCCCTTATTTCTCAATACTGTTTCTGATCTCCACCCGGCAGTATGTCGCTGTAAGCACGAACTTCAAACACGGTTGCGTCCGGAGAACCGTGGGTCGATATGACATGAAGGCGTACCGTATCACAGAGAGCAGGATCAAAATCAAGTATATTCAGCCGCTGGTGATTATCGTGCACCCGGATGGTCCGAACTGTTTTCCCATTGCTGATTAATTCGACCTCATAATCTTTCAGTAATTCCGCAGGCACACCCGGACGCTGCTGGGCCTGACGGTTCGGGCTCATTGTGACGCGGATCGGGTATTTAAAATCACTGTGAAGTACGAAACGCAGCTGGCTGATTTTCGTCGGCTGATTAAAAGACATAGTCAGCGTTTCGCCCTGCGCGCTGAGTCCATCGGAAACCCAGCCGTTCATATCGTCGCCGAGTTTGCGGGAGATACCGTTCTTTAGCTTATCAGGTTCGCAGCCGGGCTTGAACGAGCTTGCACTGAAAACCGCAGTCTGCGCCAGATCATCAGTATCATTGTTAACAAAACCGGGCAGGAACCCGCCGTCGCGCAGGATGTCCTGCTGGACCTCGCCAATGTAAGGTGCAAGGCCGCGCGGATCTACGTCATGCTCGATGCAGCGGGCTGCAGCCAGGCCAACTGCCTCGCCGCCAATGGCGCAGCAGCCTAATATGCGCGTACTGGCCATAGCCATACGGCTCGCGCTGATGTCACGCCCGGCGAACATCAGATTATCCACATTATGACTGTAATAACTGCGGTAAGGAATCGTATACACGCCCTGATAGAAATTACAGTCGCTGGGCAGCCGGTTCTCGTCCAGCAGGCCGTGAGGAGCGTGCATGTCGATGCACCAGCCGCCGTAACAAATGGCATCGTCAAAGATACGGTGATTCAGAATGTCATTCTCAGTCAGCCAGTAATCGCCCTCCATGCGGCGGCTCTCACGCATACCTGGCAGCGCACCGACCCAGTCCAGCGCCAGGTTTTCGGCGTGGTGGTCATGCTTGTGCTCATCGTTGTTCTTGATATGGTCCCAGATGCCGTACGCGTAAGCCATCAGCTGGTCGCGGATCTGTTCGTATTCGGGAATGATGTCCTCTCCGTCGCCCATCAGTTCGCACCACCAGTAGCCGTAATCGCTGGCCGCGCTGCTGATCATGCTGGTGCGCTTGTATTCCTCCGGATCCGGAGAATCGCTGACGTCGATCTGATCCCGCATATCCCGGCAGTGGATCCTTTTCGCCAGCTGTTTTTCCGTGAGATGCTTCGCAAACGCCGGCGTCTGGAACTTGACAGGATGATCCAGAGCGACTGCCTTCATCATGATCGTGTTGCCCATACGGTCATGATTGGGTTCGTCCGGTGCATGCGGCTCATTGAACTCGCTTTTCGCCTCGCTGCCTGAGCGATAATCTGCGCCTGCGTAGTAGCCAAGCGTACCGTTTCCTGTGGCATCCACGAACACCTTCGCGGTGAGGCGCAGCCGCATTTCCGTAGTCTCCTGCACGCAGTTGACCGCGGTAATCCGCTGTCCGTCCAGCTCGCAGTCATACATCACGGTATTGTGATAGACGGTCAGATTTTTCTGCTTCTGCGCGGCCTCAAACAGGATCATATCCCAGATGGAATAATTGAAAGTTTCGTTGCGGCTCTTGTTTTCGAGCATCAGTTCGTAGAGAATGCCGCCCTCGGCATAGTCCGGCTGTTTGGTGCCCTGGTCCGCGCCGGAAATATGAATGCGGATCTCGCTGCTGGCGTTCCCACCCAGCACAGGACGGCTGTTGACCAGCGCTGTATTGGCTCCGTGCCTCGCAGAAGCCAGCGCTGCGCACAGTCCGCTCATGCCGCCGCCGACAATCAGGACGTCGTATGCCGCCTCCTGAAAGCGTTCCGTCTGTCTTCTCATAGTTTTCTCCTGATCGTTTACCTGTAGAGACTGAGCAGGTACTCACCCACCTGATAGCAATACCGCGCCGAAAGGTTCTTGAGTTCCTCTGGCATATTGCTGTTGATGCCGATTTCGTAGATCAAATCGGCCTGACATCCGGACACATACAGTGCATGCATAACATCTTCCCACGGAACATTCCCCAGGAATGGCATGATATGGAGGTCCTGCTCGCCCCGGTTATCGTCAATATGCAGCGCTTTGATGCGGGAACCCAAGCGCATAATAGCCGGGATCTGATTGTCGGTATTGCGGTTTCCGTGCCCCACATCCCAGCAGATACCCACCAGCGGCGATGCGCAGGCGTCCATCAGTTTTTCCAGCTCATAGGCGTTGCAGCCGAAGCGACGTCTCTGCGGCTGATCGCACATATTCTCAAACGCGAGTCCGATCCCCAGCTTGTGCGCCAGTTCAAGCTCTTTGTCAAACACTCGCTGGTTTTCACGGATGTTCTCCTGCAGATCGAACGCGCCGAGATCAGGCGCTGTCACCGGATGCATGACCGCCCATTTCACGCCCAGCATGGCGCTGATTTCAATACCTCTCAGCAGCATGGACCTGAAATACGCGCGGTCCTCCTCGGTGTCCAGCTTGTCAAGCCTTCCCCTATAAGGCGGATGAGACTGGGAGAACACCATACCAAGTTTTTCTGCCTCATTGCGGATCTCATCCACCTGCTGTTTCCAATCGTCCAGGTGCAGGGTGGTCTGACGCCTGGAAAGCGCGCACAGGTTGGCGTCCAGCACGCGGAACCCTGCGTCATGACATCTGCGTACAGCTTCGAGATATCCAGTTTTTTCTTCCTTGCCTCGGCAATGGAAGAATAAAGAAGTCATGGTTCCCAGTCTCATTGTCATTCCTCCCTGATATGAGTATTATCATAAAACCCATGAAAAGGGACGCCCGCTGGACGGTTACTGCGTGCAGGCGTCCCTTGTGGTTCATGGAACAAAAAGACTATAGTGTTTTTAGCTCAGGAATCAATCAGTCAACGAGGCCGTAGGCGGCAAGCTGCTCGGCAGCTGCCTGCATATAGACGTCGAACTGATAAATGTCATTCAGTTCCTGAATGAATTTATCATACTCCTCCTGGCTCAGCTCACGGTCACCATAGATGAAGTCGAGCAGCTGCTGGCGCGCATAGCTGGCCAGATCTTCCAGATAGATATCTTCCGGCTCAATGACCAGGCTGTTGTAAGTCCAGATACGATTGGCACCGGTCGTAGCTTCAAACACTTGCTTGGCTTCCGGGAACTTGGCCTGGAGATATTCAAGCTCCTTGCGGCTGAAGATCTGATAAGTGGAGATGTAGTTGGCGGCAGTAGCGTTTTCGGTCATCTTTATGTTGCCGTTCTCATCGCGTACCCAGTGATCGCCTTCGATTCCGTAGAATACCAGATTGCCGCCCTCTTCACCGATAATGTAGTTGATGTATTTGAAGAACGCTTCCAGTTTTTCCGGACTGATATCAGCATTGACCGCAATAATGGTGTTGGTAGTGCTCAGGTCGCCTGTATACATGGCTTCCTCAGCGCCGACTTCACTCTTCAGGGTGGTGAAGAAGCTGGTGACAGCATTCGGATTGACATTGTGAATCTTGTCCTGACCATACTGCTTCCAGAGGCCGGGCCAGGTAACGCCAATCATACCTACCTGTCCGGCGATGAATTTGTCGGAACCCGTGGTACCCAGCGCATCATTATCAATGATCCTGGCGTCAACAAACTTCTTGCACCATTCGAGGCCGGCGACCATGCCGGGCTGCAGCAGGGTGTTGGTAACCTTGCCGTCACGGATGATGACGAAATTGCCCAGTACGGTGTCGAAACTGCCCATGATCGTATCGAAAAGGTAGACTTCGCCGCCGCCGTTTTTCTGAGCACTCAGGCCCAATGTGTCATCAATGCCGTTTTTGTCAGGATCATTGAAGGTAAAGGCATAAGCCACGTCATACAGATCCTGTACAGTTTCCGGCATCTTCAGGTCCAGCGCGTCCAGCCAGTCCTGACGGACGGTGACATTCAGCTGGCTCTTGGAGCCGTCATAAAGCTGCGGCAGGCCATACAGCGTGCCATCCACATACGCCGCATTGAGCTGCGTACTGCCCAGCCAGGCAAAGTAATCGGCCAGTTCATTGTCCTTGTATGCGCTGAGATCCAGCAGCAGACCGTCGCGGCCCCAGCTGATCAGGTGATCGATGTCGATACGGTACACATCATAGATGTCCATGCGTGTGCCCATGCTCTCGTAGAAATTGTCTACCAGATCGAACTTGACAGACACACCGGTGTCCTTGAGGATCTTCTGGTACACAAAGTCATCTGCGGGATCTGCCGGCCAGCCGTTGCCCAGCGAGTTGACGGCGATCCGGATTTCAACAGGTTCTTCCGCCGAAGCAAAAGCGCAGAGGCTCAGCAGCATGGTGAGAGCCAGAAGCAGGGAAATGAGTTTCTTCATAGTGGTGTTTTCCTCCTTTTAATTTGATATGCTCGCGCATATTAAGGATCTGATTCAGCCTTTGACCGCGCCGGCCAAAGTTCCCTGAACAAAGTATTTCTGAATGAAAGGATAGATAATAACAATTGGAGCTGTAGCAATGCACACGGCAGCCATCTGCATGGTTTCGGGCGGCAGTTCATCTTCAACATTCAGGTCGATGGTTCTCGCAGCGTTGATCATGCGGCGCAGAATAACCTGCAGGGGCATTCTCTCAGAATCCTGTATATACAGGATGGCTGCGGTATATACATTCCAGTGCGCTACCGCGTAATACAGACTGATGGTCGTAATGATCGGCATTGAAAGCGGAAGCACTATTCTGAACAGGATCTTGAACTCTCCTGCACCGTCGATGCGGGCGCTTTCAAACAGGTCATTGGGAAGACCTTCAAAGAACGCCTTCATGACGATAAAATTATATACAGTAATCAGGCTTGGGAAGATCAGCGCCCACAGGGAGTTGATGAGGCCGGTCTCCTTGACGACCAGATACGTCGGAATGGTACCGGCGCTGAATATCATTGTAAAGATAATCAGCTTGATAAAGACGCTGCGGCCGGGCAGATACTCGCGGCTGAGCGGATAGGCCAGCATCATCGTCACCAGCAGATTCAGCGCCGTGCCTACGACGGTGATGAAAGCGCTGTTCTGCAGTGAACTGATCAACATGGCGTCTTTCATCATGAACTGGTATGCGTTCAGCGTTATCTGACGCGGAATCAGCACGAACCCGCCATTGCGCAGTACCTCTTCCATAGGCGTCAGGGAGTAACTGATCACAAACAGCACGGGGACGACACACATCAGTCCGACCAGGGTTATGAGCAGGAGTATGAAGATTTCAAAAGCAATATCATTCCTGGATTTTACCATAGCGAACTGTCCCACTTTCTGGCCAGTGCGTTGGTACCCAATACCAGCCCGCAGCTGAGCACCGATTTCAGCAGGCCGACAGCGGTCGTCAGGCTGTACTGCTGTTTGCCAAGGCCCTGTGTATATACCCAGGTGTCAATGATCTGAGCTTTTGAAGCGACACGGTCATTCAGGAAGATATATACCTGCTCAAAGCCGCCGTCCAGGATGCGTCCGACCTTGGTGATGAGCAGCACCACAAAAATGCGGCCAAGGTTGGGCAGCGTGATGTACCAGATTTTGCGGAAACGGCCGCACCCGTCGATGGTTGCTGCTTCATACATGCTTGTATCGATACCCGCGATAGCCGCAAGAAATACGATGCTGCTCCATCCCAAGCCCTGCCAAAGGCTGGTACCGATCAGCACGCCACGAATATACGCTTTATTGCTGAGGAATGGGATTGCCTCGCCACCCGCTCGCTTGATCATATTGTTGACGACACCCTGGCTTTCACCCAGCATGGTGGTGCAGATACCGAAGATGATAACCCAGCTTAAAAAGTGCGGCAGATAACTGACTGTCTGAATCACGCGGGCATAACGCTTGAAGCAGGTCTCGCTGATGGCCAGCGCGAAAATCAGGGGCGGGATCATCTGTACGATCAGTTTTCCGATGCTGATAACCAAAGTATTCTCGATTATCTGCGTATTGGCCGGGCTTTTGAAGAAACGTTCAAACCAGTAATACCATTCTTTGCCGTCATTCCAAAGCCATGGGCTTCCCGAAATACCCTTTTTCAGAGAAAAATTCTTGAACGCAATATGAATACCGAGCATAGGAATATACTTGTAAACCAAGAAATACAGAATGCCCGGAATAATCATCACGTACAGCGGCCAATAGCGCTGCAGGGCGCGCATGATTCGCCTGGAAAGCGGCTGCCGGTTGACAGTCTGCCGCAAGGATGCCTGAGTCATAGTAACTCATTTCACCTCCCGGGTAAACAGTTCACAAAATCTGATGAATTAACTAACAAAAGTATTTGCTGGACCGTCTGGTCTTTGAAACTTATTTACTGGCCTCATTATATCGAAGTTTGTAAAAAAGTCAATACATATGTCATGAAAACAACAGGATTTCAGCTCGTTTTTTGCTTGCTCGATAACTTGAAAGGATGAGTCTTTTTTGGTACAATTATCAAAATACCATCACTTTCAGGAGGTCTCTGAAATGCTGGAATCCAAAGATCTGAACCACCCTCTTACTGCCACTGAAACTCATGTGATTGACTACCTGAATGATCACATTGCCAACATAGCCTCATTGTCCATCACTGACATTGCAGAAAAGACTTATGTCAGTGTGGCAACCGTCTCAAGAGCAATCCGCAAGTGCGGATTTACAAGTTTCACTGCCGCTCGCTTTCACCTTGCGCAGGAACACACGACCGCTGCAGGACAGCTGCAGATGAATCGGGTGCTGGCAGAATCATACAGAGAATGTGTACGGACCATTGAAAGCATTAATGTCAATGACATTCTGACTGTAGCGCATCATATCCTGCAGGCGCCTCGTGTCATTTTGCTGACGCGCAGCGCGTCCAGCAGTGTCGCTCAGGATTTCTGTGTACAGTTGGTCAGTCTCAAGTGCAATGCCGCTGTGATTTCGGACGGCGAAATGATGCAAAGACTCGATCAGTTCCTGAGACCGGACGACATGGTCATTGCCCTTACTTTGTATAACAGTACGCCAACCTTGTACACTGCCGCCAAACTTGCGAAGGACGCCGAATGTTACGTTGTGACCTGCTGCTGTAAGACGGGCACCAATCTCCAGCAGATTTCCGACGTTACCGTACTGGGGTATTCAGCCCACGATATGGCTGAAAAGAAACGGCATTTCAGTTCGCGTATCCCGCTGATGATTATCACCAGGATTATTGTCAAGTACATCGCACTCATAAGAGAACCCGAAAATACGGCGCTCGACATTGGCGATGATGTGTTTTGACATATATAGAATACACCTGCTGTTTTTAAAAATGTTTTCAATATTGCGCCTTTGGCAAGAAAATCATTTTCAAAAGCTATAAAAGTACTGTATTATTTATTACTTTTCTGACCTTTGAAGAGGGAGCGGAAAATGCTGTATACGAAGAATGCTGAAAATGATCTGACCTCTCAGTTGTTCGAACACCCGACTTCCGAGTACCGAGGCGCTCCATTTTGGGCATGGAATGGGCCTCTGGAAAAGGAAAGACTGTCAGAGCAAATCGATATGATGCAAACGATGGGCTTCGGCGGTTTTCACATGCATGTCCGCACCGGAATGGATACACCCTATCTGAACGATGAATACATGGGCTTTATACATCACTGTACGGAAAAAGCCAAAGTCAACGGAATGCTGGCATATCTTTATGATGAGGACCGCTGGCCTTCCGGGAGCGCCGGTGGAATAATCACAGCAGAGCATCCGGAGTTTGCCAAGAAACAGCTGCTGTTCACGCCTTTTCCCTATGATCCAGATCATCCGAACCGTCCGAAAGAATCGATCCCCGGTTACGGCAACTGCGGCCGCCGGTATGAAAACGGTATCCTGCTTGCAGTTTATGACGTTCGACTTGACGAAGAAGGCAACCTGGCATCCTGGTTCCATATCCTTCCGAACAATGCGGAAAGCGTCAGTTTTCCCTGTGACGGATCCGTACGCTGGTATGCTTACCTTGAGTCTGCCACTGACGATCCCTGGTTCAATGATCATCCATATACAGATACGTTGAATAAAGACGCCATAAAAGCATTCATTGAATCCACTCATGAAAAATACGCGCATAGCATCGGCGGCGAATTCGGGCATACAATTCCGTCCATTTTTACAGACGAACCTCAATTCACTCACAAAAGTTGCCTGAGTTATCCCCAGGAACTCAAAGATGTGTTCATTCCCTGGACCGACCGATTGGAAAAGCTTTTCCTGGAACGCTACTCTCACAGTCTTCTTTCTGATCTCCCGCTTCTTTTCTGGGAACGACCCGATGGCTCATGCGCGCAGGTGAGGTGGCGTTACCAGAATCTCCTCGCTGATTTGTTCAGGGATCATTACTGCCGCCAGATCGGCCAGTGGTGCAATGCACACGGAATTGCACTGACAGGGCATATCAACGGCGAAGACAGACTGGATTACCAGACCGGAAACGTAGGCGATGCCATGCGATGTTATCCTGAATTCGGCATCCCGGGCATTGATATGCTGTGTGACTTTCACTATTACAATACCGCCAAGCAGGCGCAGTCCATTGTCCGTCAGCAGGGAAAACCGGGCATGCTCAGCGAACTGTACGGCGTTACAGGGTGGGATTACGACTTCCGCGGATACAAACTGCAGGGTGACTGGCAAGCTGCTTTGGGCGTCACGTTAAGAGTACCGCATCTGACCTGGATGACCATGAAAGGGGAAGCCAAGCGTGATTATCCGGCTTCCATCGGTTATCAGTCTCCCTGGTGGGATCAGTTTTCCCTGATTGAAGATCATTTTGCCCGTTTGAATACAGTGTTGACCCGCGGTCACGCAGTCTGCAAAGTAGCTGTTATTCACCCGGTGGAAAGCTATTGGCTGCTCTGGGGTCCGTCCGCTCAGACAGCCGCTGTGCGGGACCAAATGGAGAAACGCTTTGCACAGCTGACTGAAATCCTGCTGTTCGGACAAATCGACTTTGACTTCATTTGCGAAGACCTGCTGCCTGAACAGTGTCCAGCAGCATCCGCTCCGCTGAAAGTCGGCAAAATGTCATATGATACCGTGATTGTACCAGGATGCCTGACTCTGCGCAAATCCACTGTTGAACGTTTGAACGCCTTCCGAAAAGCCGGAGGCACGGTGATTTTCCTGGGTGACTGCCCGCCTTATCTGGATGCTCAGTTGTGCGACAGCGTATATTCCCTTTATCAGGCTTCTGAAAAAGTTTCGTTTGATCAAACAGCGATTTTAAATAGTCTGGAAGACAACCGCCTGATCGATATCCGCCGTCCGGACGGACGCCGTGCCGACAATGTATTGTATCAGCTGCGGGATGACAGTAATTGCCGCTGGCTGTTCCTTGCAAATGGCAAAAACCCTGTGTCCCCTGATGTGGACAGCGCGCCGGTTTATAAGATCACCCTGAAGGGTGCTTACAGTCTGACAGAATATGATACACTGACCGGTAAAATTCGCCCATATGCTTGTGAAATCCGCAATGGCAGCACCGTGTTTTCCATGCCCTGGTATATTCATTCCTCCCTGCTGCTGCGATTGGAACCGTTTTCAGGTACTGAATCCATCTGTCAACCTGCAACGGACAAACCGGGAACACTGATTCCGTATCTCCTCCAGCCGGTGTCCTATACGTTGGAAGAACCGAATATGCTGCTGTTGGATATAGCGGAATGGTCACTGGACGGCGGATGCTTACAGCCTGCTGAAGAATTGCTTCGGTTGGACAATCTGTCCCGCGATCGGTTAGGCCTGCCGCGGCGACGCAAAGCCATTGTACAGCCATATTTGCTGAAAAAAGAAGCCACAGCTCATACGCTTTATCTGCGTTTTTGTATACCGTCAGAAACAGAGCTTTCCTCCGTATGTCTTGCACTGGAAGAACCGGAAAAGACGCAGATCAGATGGAACGGAGAACCCGTATGCAATGTCCCTGCAGGCTGGTTTGTGGATAAAGATATCCGGACCATCGTCCTTGGCAGATTGCTCAAGGGTGAGAACGTACTCGAGATCTGGCAGCCCATCGGACACCGCACCAATCTGGAATGCTTCTATCTGCTGGGTCAGTTCGGCGTGCGTGTCGCCGGCACTGTAAAAACGGTTGTCACACTGCCGGATAAACTTGGCTTTGGAGACATCGTTCCTCAGGGCCTGCCCTTCTATACCGGCAATCTGCAGTACCATTTTGACGTCAGCATTCCAGGCGATAGCCTGAGAATCCGGATTCCTCATTACAGAGGCGCGCTTATCCGTGTTTCAGTT
This sequence comes from Clostridia bacterium, assembly GCA_017550305.1. GTDB lineage: Bacteria > Bacillota > Clostridia > Christensenellales > Aristaeellaceae > SFMI01. The sequence goes on along the minus strand of JAFZPO010000256.1, from coordinate 1,529 downwards.
GATAATGAAGATAAAGGTGCTGTCGTATTTTCTCCCTATCAGCTGACGGTGAAGAACCTGACTCCCGGTGATCACCATATAACGCTCCGGCTGTATGGAAACCGTCAGAACGGCTTTGGACAGCTGCATCACCCCCAGGAGATTTACTTCTACCAAAGCCCTGACTCCTGGCGCTCTGCCGGCGACCTGTGGCGTTATGAATACCAGTTCAAGCCTCTCGGTATCCTGAAAGCACCGGAAATAAGTTATTGAGGGAGGTTTGTGGCCATGTACCTTAACCACGAGCAGATCATCCCATTTGTACATAATGCATTGGGAACACAAATCGACGATCAGAACAGGCTGCGCTTTCTGCGCTTCACACCTGAACAAACCGCCGATTACGGACTGGACGGAGACCATTTCCCCATCCGCTGCCGTGCCAGCGCCAATGTGACTCTGGACTTTATCACAGATGCCGAATGGTTCGGTTTCGAGTATGATCTGCTCCCGGGATCTTCACAGCCATTCTACAGTTTTGACCTGTTTGTTGACGGCGTGCTGACCGATTCGAGGATGTCAGACGGGTTTTCATCTTCGGGAGTTCTGTTCGAACTCCCCATAGGCACACACAGGGTAACCTTGTTTTTCCCATGGTCCGCGGAAGTCATGCTGAAGAATATGGCAGTATCTGACGGAGCAAAAACAGCGGCTGTTCCTCCCAAGAAGCTGCATATTCTCGCAATCGGTGATTCAATCACTCAGGGATATATCGCTAAGCACCCCGGTTATACCTGGGTTGGCAAACTGACCCGCGAACTGGATGCGGAGGTACTGAACCTGGGCGTCGGAGGATACGGCTTCCTCATAAACAGCCTGAATCATCCCATTCCCTGGAAGCCAGATCTGATCATCCTGGCATACGGCACCAATGATTATGGACGGGAATCCTGCAAAGAAAGCTTTCATCGCTGCGCTTCCGGGTACGTGGCTCGCCTCATCGAAGTGTTTCCATCCGTCCCCATTCTTATGGCCATGCCTGTCTACCGGCATGACTCAAAACACATTTATCGTGAAATGAGCAGAGACTACACTCTTGAAGATGCCCGAAAGATACTGCGTGAAATCGCATCAGACTATTCTCAGATCACCATTTTGGAAAATACTCACTATCCCCATACGCAGGATTTCTTCGCTCCGGATTTCCTGCATCCGAATGACCTGGGCTTCCAGATTCACGGAGAAAAGATCCTGCAGACCGTCAAGGAACGGTATCTTTGAGTTTCATCCTATCCTATTGATCCTCCAACTAATTCCTGAACTTTCTGCGATGCTCTAAGCGATGGCATCCTGCGCACGCAACCTTGCCGTACCACCGGGTACGCCTTTGGTTTTGTTACTTGTTTTCCATCGCTCATACCACCGCATCTTAACTCACGAATTAATTGGCGGATCAATATTTACTTTGATGAGCTTGCTCTGATCCAGCAGAGAATTGCTGAAGCGCTGCATCGCTGGACTTTGTTATTTTTCATTTCACAGCAAATATG
>JAFZPO010000255.1 GCA_017550305.1 Clostridia bacterium | reverse complement strand
GTTATGTCTATCTGCTGGATATCTATCCGACTTTGTGCGAACTGTGCGGGATCGATATCCCGTCCAGCGTGGACGGGATCAGCTTCGCGCCGATGTTCACGGATCCGGAGACTGTCACGCGCGAAGAACTGTATCTTGTGTTCCAGGCGCGTGTCCGCGGCGTATTGAGCCACGGATGGAAGCTGCTCGAATACCGTTCCGAACAGATCAAGCTGACCCAGTTGTTCAACCTCAATGAGGATCCCTGGGAGATGAACAATATGGCAGGCACGAATGCGGGTATCGAGATCGCAGCACGCCTGCGTGAGCGCATGGCTGCCTTCCGTGATGAATGGAAGGAAGAGGAGAACCTGTTCGGACAGCTGTACTGGCAGCAGTATCGCCAGTACGAAGCTGCTGAGGTGCACGGCGTGCCAGGGCCCAAGGGCGCGAACATGCAGAACCAGGTCAACGACTGGTTCAAAAAATAAGAGGACTTAAGAACAACAACTGCCCGTGTCCCAAAAGGCGGTTCAAATCAGGGAGATTGGGAAACAAGAAAAAACTTGAACTGACATTCTTCAGGCGGATAGAAAAAGGGGGGAAGTGTGTTAAGGCACTTCCCCCCATCAGCGCTAGGAAAGTCGCATTTCGCCTCAGTTCGAGTTCTTGTAAATATCACTTCTGTGTCCGACAGATAAGGCAAGGATAACTAACTTATCATCTTCGATTAAGCAAATGAGACGATAATCTCCAATACGATATCTCCATTGTCCACTTCGGTTGGCTGTCAGTCCTTTCCCGTGTGCTCTGGGATCCTTACAATCAACAAGGTTCTTTTCGATCCAGGATTTGATCATTTTCTGAGTATATCGATCCAGTTTTTTGAACTCTCTATCAAACCTTGTTGTTGTCTCTACCCTGTAACTCATATATCGCATTCCTTCCAAAGCTCATTTACAGGACGACTTTTTCTTTGATCTGCGATATACTCGTCATATGCCTCCTGCCCAACCATAATATCATATTCGTCTTCAATTTTCTCAAAGAGCGCCTTTTTAAAAGCTTCAGACAAGGAAAACGAATGAAGCTTGGCATAGCTTTCTGCCAGGCGTCTCTCATCTTCAGTAAGTCTTATAGAAAAAGCCATATAATCACCTCCACGTAGTACATTGTACTTCATGGAGACGGTTCTGTCAATATTAATTCATAAAACCAACCGCCTAAATGGTACGGGTTTTTGCTGCATTGCGGTCTGATCGTCACTGACCGGGTTCGGAAGAGAGTCGCCCGGGTATGCAGATTCCGAAAGAGATATATTGACAGCGTCAGAGAGCATAAGTATGATGGAATTGAAACAGAGGATATACGTGAATAGTCGGCATGGAGGACACATATATGGTTGGATTCAAGGAAGTCCGTGAGCATTATGATTTTATCGTCGTGGGTGGTGGCCTGAACGGATTGTGCGCAGCCATTGCGGCAGCACGTCACGGGGCGAACACGGCCTTGGTACAGGACAGACCGGTCCTGGGCGGGAACGCCAGCAGTGAGATCCGCATGCATGTCTGCGGGGCGAGCCAGAACCAGGTGAAGCCCGAGCTCAATGAGGGCGGTATCCTGCATGAGCTGATGCTTGACAATAAGCGTGTCAATGATTACTTTTGCTTTTCAATCTGGGACGCTGTTCTCTTTGATGCCGCTAAAAAAGAAAAGAACCTGAAGCTTTATCTGAACACGTCGATGTATTCCGCGCGTGCCGAAGGAGGGAAAGTATGCGAGATCGAATGCTACCAGCTGACAACTGAAAAGCGGCTGCTGCTGACGGCGGATATCTTTGCGGACTGCACCGGCAATGGAACGCTGGGTGCATTCGTCGGTGCGCCGTACCGTACCGGCAGTGAAGGCAGGGACGAGTTCAGCGAACCGGATGCGCCTGAACAGGGCAACAACCGCCGCATGGGCAATACGCTGCTCTTTAAGGCAGTGGATATGGGCCATCCCGTCAAGTTCATCCCGCCTACCGAAGTGATGCATTTGTCTGAAGAGGATCTGCACTTGCGTAAGCACGGTCCCGAAAAGGACAAGGACGTGCTGGAGATCGTGGACGAGAGCGGACGCAAGATGCTGTTTGACGGCTACTGCCCCGATTTCGGTTACTGGTGGATCGAACTGACAGGTGAGCAGGCGGATATCATAGGAGAATACGAGGATATCCGCGATGATCTGGTCAAAGCGGTATACGGCGTATGGGACCATATCAAGAATACGGACCATTATGCCGAGAACTATGCGCTGCAGTGGGTAGGCATGCTTCCCGGTGTACGCGAAAGCCGGCGCATGGAAGGCGACTATATGCTGACCGAGAATGATGTGCTGGGCAATCACCGCTTTGAGGATGTCGTGGCTTACGGAGGATGGCAGATCGATAACCATGCCGCCCACGGGCTGCTGGACTTTGACAAGCTGCCTTCGGACAATATCGCGTTCAAAGGCTCATATGATATTCCTTACCGTTGCTATCTGGCGAAAGGCTTTGAGAACCTGTATATCAGCGGCCGCAGCATGAGCGCGAGCAAACTGGCCATGGCATCCTCACGCGTGATGGGCACATGCGCGATCGGCGGCCAGGCAATCGGCACCGCGGCGGCACAGGCTGTGAAGAAAGGCTGTACGATCCGCGGGATCGATATCAGGGAACTGCAGCAGGACCTGCTGCGGGATGACTGCTATCTGCCCGGCTTGAGAAATGCGGATGAAAAAGATCTGGCAAGGAAGGCGCGTATAAAGGCTTCATCCTGCCAGGCGGGTTATGATGCTGAGAATGTGGTAACAGGTGTCAGCCGTGAGATCGATGGTGCAGTCAATGCCTGGCGTTCCGCCGGAACCGCGGCAGGGGAATGGCTGCAGCTGGACCTGGCAGTACCGGCCCCGGTGAAAACGGTACAGCTGGTCTTTGATTCCAATTTCAGTATCGAAAAGAAGATCGCCCTGGCGTCGCGCCGTCAGAAGCAGCAGGTGATCGGCGTTCCGCCTGAACTGGTGCGGGATTTCGATATCGTGCTGCTGAGCGGCGGGAAAGAGATCGCGCGCAGGGAAGTGCGCGGCAACTGGCAGCGCCTATGCCGGGTATATCTGGATGAAGCGGCATGCTGTGATGCCGTACGCCTTGAGATACTGGCCACGAACGGCTGTGAGGAAGCGCGCATATTCGAGGTCCGTATCTATCCTGAGGAGATCTGATGCCCGGCAGGATTCCCCGAAGAGAATATACGGGCATGAGAAAACGCCGTCGATCGTGACGGCGTTTTTAAATCGGTCAGCTGTTAATGCTTTTTCTCAGGTATCCGGCAACGGCCTTGCCGAGACGCGCGAATGCTTCATCTGTGTAATGGCAGGTATCCTTATAGTCTGTGCTGGGCCACCCGACGGTCAGGGCGAAGAGGTCATTCACGGGGACCTTTTCCTCTGCAGCAACTCGCAGCGCGGCCTCGTTATAGCGCCTGATCTCCGCGGTCGTGCGCGGGTTCTGCGCGGGCAGCGTCTCATTGATCGGGCTCATGGGCGTTGTCGTTGCCATATGCAGCGCGGCGCTGGGGAACTCCCTGCGCAGTGCCCAGATGATCCAGTGAAGGTTGCGCTCATATACATCCAGGGGCGTCAGGGAATCCTTCCAGCCGTTGAAATGCGCGGCATCCCACTGCCCGCAGTTGAAGTGCACGATATCGATATGCGCGGCGTCAAACTCCTGTGCCCAGCCATGCAGGCGTGTAATGATGAAATCGGAGTTCCGGCAGTTTTCAGCAGGATATACGACTCTGGCGATATCCGCCAAATCGCTTCGGACGGTTTCACAGTAGCCGATTCGGATGGAATCCCCGATCAGCAGGATGTTTTTCCTGCCTTCGGCCCGATCCTGCTCGATCTGAATGACTGCGTCAACGGCTTCTTTCCAGTCAGCGGCCCGGGGATGTGATGTCTGTTCGTCGCGGTTCATCCTGTTTATCATGTTGATGACAGCAATGCCTTTTTCGGCAGCCGCGTCACAGTTCGGGATATAATCGTCGATCAGGACATCGATGCCTTCCTCGACACATGCGCTTGCCTTGTCGGTCGCGCAGATCAGTTTATCATAATGCAGGCCCGCGCGCTTCAGTTCCTCGGCAGATGTCGCATATGGATCTGTATAATGCGATGTTGTTCTGGCGGTGATGATCACGATCCTGTGCCCGCGGGAACGCAGTTCGTCCACGGCCTGGACGGCGCCGGGCCGGAAGGGCGTGTCCGGCACGACACGGTCGGAATACTGCCTGCAGAAAGCATACAGCTCTTTTTCCCAGGGATAGGGCAGATTGTCTACGGAAATGTTCCTCTCCCACAGTTCCGCTTCGTCCACACCGAAGTATTCCGCTACGAAAGGCACGAAGTATTCGAAAGTCTGGGCGAGGGTATCGTCAATATCGATCGCGATGTTCATAACAAGTGCTCCTTCTGCTTTTGAAACGGACGCTGGGCTGACCATGCTTAGTGTATGCAGATACTTAAGGGGAAGCTTCCCAAAGCATTGTAAACGATGATCCGGCCTTTTTCAAGGATAACGTCCGTACACAGGAATGACGGCGGATTTCCTGACCATACAGCGCAACGGCTGCCGGAACCCGGCTTGACATTGAACGGAGAATGACGCATATTATTCGTGTATTGGTATTTGTATACCGATATGACCTTGCCGCAGGAATGGAAAGTCAGGAGGGATACCGTTGAAAACCGCTTATTATAATGCGAAGGTATATACTGGAACGCTCCCGCTGTGCGAAGCATTCATTGTCGAAGATGGACGGTTTGGGGCGACGGGGAGCAATGCAGAGATCCTTTCCTCGCTTTCTGCCGGAGATCTCCTCGTCGATCTGAACGGCTTTTTTGTCTGTGCTGGGTTCAATGATTCACACATGCATCTGCTGAGCTACGGCAAGTCTCTGCGTTCGGCTCAGCTTGCTCCGCACACAGACAGCCTGGCGGGCATGCTGGAATATCTTCGTGAGTACCTTAAGGAAAACCCGCCTCGTGAAGGACAGTGGCTGCTCGGGAGAGGATGGAACCAGGATTACTTCACGGATGTGCACAGGATGCCGGACAGGCATGACCTGGATGCCGTTTCCGCGGATATTCCCATCCTTCTGACCCGCGCCTGCGGCCACTGCTGCGTCGTCAATACGAAAGCGCTTGAACTGGCCGGCATAACCGCGGAGACCGAACCCCCGGCAGGAGGCGATATAGGACTTGCAGACGGAATGCCGGACGGGCGTCTCTATGATAACGCGATCGAACTTGTTCAGTGTGTCCTGCCATCTCCCGGCCGCCCGGAGATCCAGGATATGCTGCGCGCGGCCTGTAAAGCAGTAAACAGTTATGGGATCACAAGCGTGCAGACAGATGATTATCAGGTGTTTGCAGGTGTACCGTGGCAGATGATCAATGAAGTCTATCAGGAAATGGCTGCCAGCGGCGAACTGACTGTGCGCGTGTATGAGCAGGCGCAGTTCACGGAAGTGGACGCACTGCAGGACTTCGTTGATGAAGGATACAAGACCGGAACAGGCAGTGACATGTTTCGGATCGGTCCGGTCAAGCTGCTGGGGGACGGTTCCCTGGGCAGTCGTACGGCCTATCTGAGCCGGCCATATGCTGACGCGCCGGAGATGAGAGGGTTTACGCTGTATTCGGATGAAAAGATGAACAGCATGGTCTCCTGCGCGCACAGGAACGGGATGCAGATCGCTGTCCATACGATCGGTGATGCATGCCTGGACCAGGTGCTGAACGCAATGGAAAATGCAATAAAAGAAGACCCGCGCGCGGATCACCGGCATGGCATCGTACACTGCCAGATCACACGCCCGGACCAGCTGGAACGTATACAAAAAATGGGGCTGCACGTTTATGCCCAGTCTGTGTTCCTGGATTATGATAACCATATTGTCGAGAAGCGCGCCGGAAAAGAACTGGCATCTACCAGTTACAGCTGGAAGACGCTGATGAATCATGGCGTCAGTGTGTCCAACGGTTCCGACTGTCCGGTGGAGCTGCCCGATGTGATGAAAGGGATCGAGTGCGCTGTAACGCGCACCTCAATGGATGGTACAGGCCCCTACCTGCCGGATCAGGCGTTCTCGGTGCAGGAAGCGCTGGACAGCTTTACTGTGAGAAGCGCGGAAGCCAGCTTTGAAGAATCCGTAAAAGGAAAGATCGCACCGGGTTATATGGCTGACTTCACGGTGCTGGAGAAGGATCCGTTTGAGACCGGGCTCAGGGATCTGCATGCGATCAGGGTGCTTGGCTGCTATCTCGGCGGACGGCTTGTCTGGCCGTATACCGCGT
>JAFZPO010000254.1 GCA_017550305.1 Clostridia bacterium | reverse complement strand
GCTGATCAAATGCTCCCTTAATGACACCGCGCCTCTCTCTGCCCGCGAAGCATGCACCCTGCTGTGTGAGCGTCTGGGGGCGCAGCCCGTGCAGTGCATTGGCCGCAAGTTTGCCATCTACCGGCAGAATGAAAAGGAGCCAAAGATCATCCTGTGATCCCGCTCCTCTTGCGCCGGCAGTCATATCATTTATTTCGGGGGAAGCCAGTACGGTTTCCCCCGTTTTCTGTCAGTTTATGCGTTTTCCGTTTTAGGCTTTCCAGATGCTCCGAACGATCTCCCGTTGGTTCCCCTGATATTGTCCCGGTCCGATATACGTAATCTCAAACCCGCATTTTTCGAGCACGCGGCGTGAGGCCGCGTTCTCGCGGAGGCAGATCCCCAGGATTTCACTGGTTCCAAGCCGTTCAGCCATGACAGGAAGGAATGCGCAGACTGCTTCCGCAGCAAACCCGCTGCCGCGGAACGGTTCGCCGATCTGGTAGCCGATCTCCCAGGACCCGTCTTCCAGCCGCACCATCTGCACATAACCGATACAGCGTCCGTCGGTTTTTCTTGTTACTGCATAAACCCAGGGACCTTCCGGATCGTCATATCTGGACATCAGGAAAGCAACTGCCTCCCGGGCTATCTCCGGCGTTTCAAACACTTCATCCGGGACAAACCGCCTGGTAACGTCATCAAGCGAGTTCTCATGAATGGCCTGTGCCATTTCGATCGCAAGCTCGGTGATCACCAGCCGTTCTGTTTCAATCCTCATGCCTTATCTCCCATCAGGTTTTTCTTCGCTTCTTCACTGTTTGAAAGGATCGCGCTCAGTTTTTCGCATACCGCCATTTCGCCGCAGTCAGCACAAGTCTCGATATCTTTTCTCAGTGCGCACTGCCGGATAGGGCAGAGCATATCACAGTAAGGCGTCTTTACGCCATCGATCCTGCAGCCCAGGCAGTTGATCATGTCCGGCGTGATCTCCACGCCGTTCAGTTCCGACCATTTCTTCGCGATCTCCTCACGCAGTGCCTGGTCGTTGGTAATCGTAGCCTGACGCGCTTCACAGACTTCGCAGTCCAGTCCGCAGTATGCAATGAATTCTTTCATGGTCTTTCAATCCGCCTTTTCGTTTTCTCTCTGAAAACATCCTTATATCCGTACCGGAAACACAGATGCACCAGTGATTATCATGCCATAACGCCTGGCACCAGTCAAGCAGAAAAGCGATTGTAAACACTTGAGTTTTTACAACTCAGAACCCTTCCGGGCGGCCTCGCGTCCTTGACAGTGCAGGGTGGATGGATATAATAAAAGCATACCAAAGTTTACTTTTGGAAGGGAAAGGAGGGAACGTATGCAGCCCACGCAACCGCGGCGCCGCCGCTCACAGCAGCAGACTTATCGTCCGCAGTATCCGGATGACACGCCGCGAGCGCAGTATCCGGATTACGGGCAATATCCGCCTGCCGGGACGCAGAACGGCGGAACACAGATGCCGCCTCAGCAGCAGTATGTTCCCCCCTATCAGCAGCAGCCTCAGCGTACGCCTTACTTCCAGCAGAATACCGTATCCTACGACTCGGCATATGATGACGAGCCCATTCAGCGCAGGCGCCGCCGTCCATGGCTGTGGCTGCTCATACTGGCAGCCAGTGCTGCTGTGCTGGTGATCGGCATTGTTTCCGTTACATCCTATTACAACGCACACTATCCCGCTTTCCGTTCTCGCGTGAACCAGCTGAATACCAAAACCTTCATGAACGGCGTGCACATCGACGGCGTGCATATCGGCGGTCTGACCATGGAAGAAGCAAAACGCGTCCTTCAGCAGACCACCATCAAAGAAGACCAGCAATATGCGCTGAACGTGACCATTGATGGGAAAACATGGCGGATCACCCAGGCTGAACTTCCTCTGCAGCGCGATCTGGACGCAGTACTGGAAGAAGCATATTCGATCGGCCGTCAGGGATCCCTTTCCGCCCAGCAGAGCGGGTTGACGCCTTTTGAATACCGCAGCCGCACTGCCAGCTATTACAGCGGAAACGGTGCCTTTCTCACCACGAGCGTCACCTATGACAAGAGCACAGTGCGTTCACTGGCCGACACGCTTGCAGGCCTCATCAGTACGCCTGCACAGGATGCTGTCGTAGCCAGCTTTGACTTTAACACCCGCTCGTTCCAGTTCACAAATGAACAGGCAGGCCGCGGCCTAAGCAGTGAGACGATCTATAATGCGATCGTACAGGCCATGGACGGCAGCTGGTATAAAGACGGACGTTCTGTGACCCTTCAAAGCGATGTGCTGCAGCCTAACGTCACGCGTGCCATGCTCCAGCAGAGCTTCGGCCGTATCTCCAGCTATACCACGACCACGCTGGCTAGCTACAACCGCAACAAGAACATTGAGCTCGCATGCACTGCCGTAACGGGTACCGTTGTGGAGAGCGGGAAGACCTTCTCCTTTAACGAAACGGTAGGACGCCGTACGGTAGACAAGGGATACCTGCCCGCCGGCGCCATCGCCCAGGGCCAGAGCATCGAAGAGACCGGCGGCGGTGTATGCCAGGTCAGCAGTACGATGTTCAATGCCGCCGTAATGGCTAACATGGAAATCATCGCTTCCAGCGCACATGCCTGGCCAAGTGCCTATGTGGAGCCAGGCCGCGACGCCACTGTAGACTGGCAGAATTACCAGAACCTGAATCAGAGTCTGGATTTCAAGTTTAAAAACACCTCTGATTATCCCATCTTCATCGTAGCCTATATCACCGGCAGCAACTACCGCCAGGCCTGCAAATGCACGGTGGAAATCTACGGTGTGGCATTGGCTGACGGTATTACCATCGGTATGGAAACGCAGCTGATACGGACCATCCCCCTGCCCACACCTGCGCCAGCTGAGTATGCGCAGGCAGACGCCGAGCATCCGGCAGGCACCTGGGAGGAAGTGCGAAAAGGCCGCGAAGGCTATGTATATGAGACCTACCGCGTATTCTATAAGTACGGCAATATCGTGCGCCGCGAACTGCTGCGCACGTCAACCTACAAGGCGTATTCCGAACTGATCCGCTACTACAGCGACTGATGAAGGGGGCGTTTCCATGCGCAAGGGAGAAGTACGCAGGCAGGCCATTATTGATGCCGCAAACGGACTTTTCTGCCGTAACGGTTATGCCGAGACCACGGTAGAGGATATCCTGGCGGCACTTGGCTGCAGCAAAGGCAGTTTTTATCACTATTTTGACAGCAAGCTGGCTGTGCTCCAGGCCATCTGTGAAGACAAGGCTGCGCGCAGTTTTGCAGTCTACCAGCAGACGCGTGTGACCAGTACGCGTGAAAAGCTGAACACCCTGCTGTATTATGCCCAACCCTTCCGTCCGGAAGAGGAAGAATGGCTGGAACTGATCCTGCGCCTGCGCAGGCGCGGTGAAGCCCTGATGATCGACGGCGCGCTGCGCCAGCGCCAGCGGGCGCTGTTCAAGCCCGAACTTCAGAACCTGCTGATGATCCTCAATGAGACCGGTGCCGCACACATTGCGCGTCCACGTTTGGACGATGTCGTTTTCGAGGCATTCACCGCTTTTTATGACGAACTGTGCGAAACAGTGATCGCCTGCTCACAGCAGGGCAGGAGCGTCGCGCACGATGTGACGGCAGTCGTTGAAGCCGCACGTTTCCTGTGGGAACGTGTGCTGGACATGGCTTACGGGAGCATGGAACTGGTAAAGCTCGACGAAATGATCCCTGTCCTTGAACGCATCGCCGTGCGCCTGCGCAATGCCTGACCACAGCTGTTTCAAACTGCCCGGATAATGATTTGGCGCGTTCCGCATCGCGGAACGCGCCGTTCGTATTATTCTTTGTCCTGATTCTCTGATCCGCTGCCGTCCGGTTTCTTCCCTCCGCGAAGCAGGACCGTCAGCCGGTCCTCAAGCTCTTTCAGCGGGTCGTCCGGCAGCGCTTTCTTCAATGCCTGATAGAGGATCCGCAGCGAGGACATCGTCTCCTTTTTTGTATCCTCATCCTGGGCCAGTATCGCTTTAAGTGCCGCCATCTTTCCATGGTCACGCAGTTCGCGGAGCGTTTCAGCCTCGCTTGCCTGCAGCGCCGCAAAGAGGCCGTTGAACACACGCTCGCGCTGTTCCAGCGTCATGCCCGCCAGCCATTCGCGCAGTGTCTGATCGATCAGCTGACTGCCGCCGGACACGTTTTCCAGTTCATGGAAGCCGCCGCGGCGGATCTCCCACAGATACACATTATGCTGGGCAATACCTGTCCCGCGGCTCTCGACCACAGTATAGTCTTCCTCATGCTCCAGCAGCAGACCGATTATGGACGCCCTTGGCACGTATGTGCGCACCTTTCCGATCACACGGCGGAATGCCTCGCGTTCCGTCACTGCCTGCTGGAAACCAGGACCGTCAAAGCTGCGGACGGCAGCGATCCGCTCCTGTACGGCCGGTTCGCAGAAAGCCGCTGCATATACCGCCAGGTTGCCGCCCTTGCTGTGGCCGCACAGGCGCAGCGCACCGGGCAGTACAGCGGCACGGTTCAGATATTCCACTGCATGCAGCTGTGCGGGTATAGCATCGGCAAAGGACATATTGAAGTCCTCTTTCCATCCGACCAGTGTGCCGTCAGTACCGCGGAAAGTAACACAGACTCCCAGCGGCAGACGGATCGTCAGTGCCGCAAACTGCTCTTCATTCTCCTTGTCATAAACGGTCTCATAACCGCACAGTGCCAGGCCCTGATACCGCGGCGCGTCGAGCAGTGCCTCAAGAAGGCGCTTATCTTCCGGCATGCGGAAGTTTACGGACGCAGCCTGTGCCTTCGCCAGCAGCTGGCGTGCCACTTCGGGCAGAGGCTTCTCGCAGTCAAACCCGGCAGATACTACTCCCTCAAAAGGCATATAGGAAAGGCGCGCAAACAGCAGCGCATCCACATCGCACAGCGGCATGGCTATCAGCGGCAGATCTCCGCGCCATTCAATATAATCAAAAAGATCAGTCACAGGAACCCTCCCGAATCATTTAATACGGCCTATTATAGCACAGCCTGCAACTGTGTTGATATGCATTTGATGATTTCCATGGTATAATAACGCATCACCTGCTGTGAAAGGGCGTGAAGCCATGTTCCGCATTCTGATCGTCGAAGATGATAACGAGCTGCGTCAGCTGTTCCGCCGCGTGCTGGAAAAAAACGGCTATGAGACTTTCGAAGCCGGCAACGGCCAGGAAGCGCTGGATGTGCTGGACGCGCAGTTTATAGACCTCATCGTGTCCGACATCATGATGCCGGTCATGGACGGGTATGAGCTGGTCCGCTCGCTGCGTGAATCAGACATCAGTATTCCTGTCCTGATGATCACAGCCAAGGATGCGTTTGACGATATGCGACGCGGATTTCTGTCCGGCACCGATGATTATATGGTCAAGCCCGTCAATGTCAATGAGATGGTGCTT
>JAFZPO010000253.1 GCA_017550305.1 Clostridia bacterium | reverse complement strand
CGGAAGCGCGGCCGGCGATCTTGTCGATCTCGTCAATGAACACGATGCCGTTCTCTTCAGCACGCCTGTGCGCTACTTCCTGAACGGAATCCTGGTCGATCAGCTTCTCGGCTTCTTCAGCAAGCAGGATCTTTCTCGCTTCCTTGATCTTCAGCCTGCGCTGTTTCGTTTTCTTGGGCATGAACCCGCCCATCATATCTCCCAGATTGATCGCGTTCCCGCCGAGTTCCAGTTCTGGTGATTTTTCCTCGACTTCTACTTCGATCTCCCTGTCTTCCAGGAGGCCCTTGCGCAGCTGGTCCCGTATTTCGTTTCTGCGGCCGCTCAGGCGCTCTTTTTCCTCGTCCGATATAACAGGCGTATTGTTGTTTGAAGTGCCCAGGAACGCCTGAAACGGGTTATTATTGGGCTTCTTGGGCGGGAAGACCATCAGGTCGATGAGTCTTTCCTCTGTCATTACTTCGGCACGGGTGCGTACACGCGCTTCATGCTCTTCGCGGATCATACGGATCGAATTCTCGACGAGGTCACGGATAATGCTTTCCACGTCCCTGCCGACATATCCGACTTCGGTGAACTTGGTCGCCTCGACCTTGACAAAGGGCGCCTGGACGAGCTTCGCAAGACGGCGTGCGATCTCGGTTTTACCTACGCCTGTCGGTCCGATCATCAGGATATTCTTGGGCGCGATCTCCTCGCGCATTTTCTCATCAACACGTGCCCTGCGGTAACGGTTGCGCAGCGCGATCGCTACAGAACGCTTTGCCGCATCCTGGCCAACGATATACCGATCCAGTTCGCGAACGATCTCGCGCGGAGTCAATTCTTTCATGTGAGTCCTCCTAAAAGTCAGTCCGATATATGCTGAAAGGCTGATCAGACTTCTTCCACAATGATATGATCGTTTGTGAATACGCAGATGGAAGCAGCCACATGCAGCGCCTTTTCAGCGATCTCCGCAGCGGAAAGCTCAGTGTTCTGCATCAGCGCACGCGCGGCGGCAAGCGCATAGTTCCCGCCGGAACCGATCGCGCAGATCCCGTCATCCGGATCGATGACTTCGCCGGTGCCCGATACGATGAGCATGTTCTCGGCATCCGCCACGATCATCATGGCCTGCAGCTGCCGCATGGCCTTATCCGCACGCCAGTCCTGTGCAAGGGATACGGCCGCACGCTCGAGGCTTCCGCCGCACTGTTTGAGGCGCTCCTCAAAACGCTCGCAGAGAGAAAATGCATCCGCGACAGACCCTGCAAAGCCTGTCACGATCTTTCCGCCGTATATCCTGCGGACCTTTTTCGCGCTGTTTTTAAAGATCGTATTTTCACCCATCGTTACCTGTCCGTCGCCGGCGATCGCAATCTTACCATAGCGCTTGACGGCACAGATCGTAGTTCCCATCATAGACATGCCAAAACTCCTTTCGTCGTTCATGCATTCATATCATATCAGTTCCGGCGTTATCCGCAAGGACTAGCCGCTTAATTGTCATTTTCCGCGCACCATTTCCGCAAATCCCCGATCGCACGTTTGCTGATCTCATCATAGCGGTCCATCTTTTTACGTACGCGTTTCTCAAGCGGATCGATCAGTCCGAAGGTAATGTTCATCGGCTGATAGTTTCCGTTCGGTGTCGACACATACCGCGCAAGAGCACCGATCGCGGTCGTTGTCGGAAAGGTGATCTTTTCTTTTCCCTGAAGCTGTCTTGCCAGTGCTATTCCCGCGGCCAGACCGCTTGCGGTGCTTTCGACATATCCTTCCACACCGGTCATCTGTCCGGCAAAGAAGATATCCGGACGGCTGATCATGCGGTAATTGTCATCCAGGAAGCCCGGGCTCTGCAGGAACGTATTGCGGTGCATTACGCCGTAACGCGCGAATTCCGCATTTTCAAGCCCCGGGATCATACCGAAGATGCGCCGCTGTTCCGGGAACTTGAGCCTTGTCTGGAAACCCACGATGTTATACAGGCTCGCGGAAGCGTCATCCTGCCTAAGCTGCACGACGGCATAGTCTTCGCGGCCAGTCCTGGGATTGATCAGGCCTACGGGCTTCAGCGGTCCGAACGCAAGCACCATATGCCCGCGCTTGGCCATGCTCTCGACAGGCATGCACCCTTCAAAGACCATGTTTTCTTCAAACCCGTGTACAGGCGCTGTCTCCGCACTGATGAGCGCTTCCACGAAAGCATCATACTGTTCCCTGTCCATCGGACAGTTCAGATAATCATCCCCGCGTCCGTAGCGGGAACCGCGGTAGACCTTATCCATATCGATCGAGTCTGCTGTCACGATCGGTGCTGCAGCATCAAAGAAATGCAGCGTGCTCATCCCGGGCAGCTCTTCGATCGCTCTTGCCAGCGCATCACTGGTCAGAGGCCCGGTCGCCACGATCGCGGGGCCCTCCGGCATTTCAGTGATCTCTTCCTCAACGACGGTCACGAGCGGATGGCTGCGCAGTGTATTGGTGATAAACCCGGAAAAAGAATCCCGGTCCACAGCAAGCGCGCCGCCTGCCGGCACCTGTGCCTGGTCGGCAGCCTTCATGATCAGCGAATCCAGGATCCGCATCTCTTCCTTAAGAAGGCCTACAGCATTCTGCAGCCGTGCTGAGCGCAGCGAATTACTGCAGACAAGCTCCGCGAAAAGCGGGCTCTTATGAGCAGGGCTCATCTTCTGAGGCTTCATCTCAACGAGTGTGACCTCAATGCCGCGCTTCACGAGCTGCCATGCAGCCTCGCACCCCGCAAGGCCCGCGCCGATCACAGTCGCTTTCATTCCTGTTCCTCGGCAGGAGCAGCGATCCTGCAGCGGCAGGTCTCATTCGCGCACAGATACCAGCGTTCGCCCTTGCCGTTGCGCTTCATGGTCATATAGCTCCCGCACTTCGGGCACTTTTCTTCGACAGGCATCTCCCAGCTGACGAAATCGCAGGCGGGATAGTGCTCACAGCCGTAGAAGCGGCGGTTCTTCTTGCTCATCTTCTCGAGCAGCCGTCCGCCGCACTTCGGGCATTTCACATCGATATAGTTAAGAACGGGCTTGGTATTGCGGCATTCAGGGAAGTTAGGGCAGGCAAGGAACTTGCCGAAACGTCCGACACGGTAGACCATCCTGGAACCGCACTTCTCGCAGATCTCATTGGAGGGCTCATCATGGAGCTCGACCTTTTCAATGGTCTTCTCAGCCTTTTTGAGTGTTTCCTCAAACCCGGGATAGAAATCACGCAGGACCTGCTTCCAGTTGACCTTGCCTTCTTCGATTTCATCCAGGCGCGTCTCCATCTGTGCGGTGAACTCGGTATCCGCGATCTCCGCAAAATACTGCGTCATGACGCTTGTGACCATGCGTCCGAGCTCAGTGGCGAACAGGCGCTTGTTCTCGCGCGTAACGTAGCCGCGGGCGATGATCGTGGTAATGGTCGGCGCATAGGTAGAAGGACGTCCGATGCCCTTCTCATCCAGCATACGCACCAGGGAGGCTTCGGTATATCTTGCGGGCGGCTGCGTGAAATGCTGCTCGCTGTCAATGCTCTGGATCGTGACAGGATCCCCGACATTCAGCTGCGGCAGGACATTCTCGCTCTCTTCTCCCGCTTCATCACTGCTTTCCTCATAAATGCTCGTAAAGCCCGCAAAGCGCTTTTTCTCGCCGTAGAAGCGAAGCACGGCATTGCTGCTGCTGAGCTCCATGTTCATGGTGTCATACACGGCAAGCGTCATCTGGCTCGCAATAAAGCGGGAATAGATCAGCTTGTAGAGCTGGAACTGCTCTTTCGTCAGGGAGGGCTTGATCTTGTCAGGCGTCCTCATGACATCCGTCGGACGGATCGCTTCATGCGCGTCCTGGGCATTGCTTCTGCCCTTGTACATGATGGGTTCCTTGGGCAGATAGTTCTCGCCGTAAGCGGTACCGATGTATTCACGCACAGAAGCAAGCGCTTCGTCGCTGACACGCACGGAGTCGGTACGGATATATGTGACAAGGCCCTGCATGCCCTCGCCCTGCAGTTCGATGCCTTCGTACAGCTGCTGGACGACCTGCATGGTCTTCTGGGTGGTAAAGTTCAGCTTGCGTCCGGCTTCCTGCTGGAGTGAGGACGTGGTGAACGGCGGAGCGGGCTGCTTGCGCTTTTCACCGGTCTTGATGTCCGAGACCTTGAAGGAAGCGCCTTCGATCTTAGCGCGTGCCTTCAGCATTTCCGCTTCATCATGCAGCGCGGCCTTTTTGCCGTCGACCATGGCAAGGCGCGCCTTGAACGTATTCTTGCGTCCGCGGGCGTTCGGGAGCACGACATGCGCGGTGATATCCCAGTATTCTTCGGGAATGAACGCTTCGATCTCCTGCTCGCGCTCTACAACCATGCGTGTGGCGACGCTCTGCACGCGTCCGGCGGACAGGCCCTTCTTGATCTTGGCCCAGAGGAGCGGGCTGATCTTGTATCCGACCAGGCGGTCGAGCGCGCGGCGCGCCTGCTGCGCGTCCACCAGCTCCATATCAATGGGGCGCGGGCTATGCAGCGCGTTGCCGATCGCCTTCTTGGTGATCTCAT
>JAFZPO010000252.1 GCA_017550305.1 Clostridia bacterium | reverse complement strand
CGTTGCAGTTGCGGTAAACATATCCCCGTGCCAGGATCCCGATCGGCGGGGCAAGGTATTCCTTCTGATCCTCCCTCACACTCAGGGATGCGACTTCGAACCAGTTTTCTTCGGTGACTTCAGTAAGCCTTATCATTCTGCTGTCCTTTCAAATCAATCGGCCGCTGGGGAAAGGAAAGTATCTGTACGGGTTCAGAACAGATCGAGCATGCTGTCGAGATAGATCTCTTCCCGGATCTTCAGCTGGTACTCGGGCTTTGTCATGTAATAGAGCAGGAATTCGAGGATGACCGCGCTGCCAAGGCTCCGGCCCTCAATCTTGAAATGCGAAAAACCATTCGGAAGGTAGAAGCTTTGGATATCCTCAAGCCCGATGAATCCCGGGTTCTTCATTGCATCGGAGAACCGGTAACCCCTGTGCGCTTCAGGTGAAACGCAGACATGGTCCGCGCAGGGTTCCCCGAGGCTTTTCCGGCTGACGTTTTCATAGCACTCTTTCCTGGCAGGACACTCATACCAGCAGCATTCGTTGCAGAGAAACTCCGCTTTCTGCTTCTGTCCGGGGGAGAGTGCCTTCAGCCGTTCATACTCCTTGTTCAGCCTGAAGTCCGGCACGACGTACCTGAATTCTTCACGGTTCAGTTCGTCCTCAAACTGCGGGAACTCCGTCAGTACTTTTGTCGTGGAGGAAACGAAATAGAATCCGGGATAGTTCTTCTGCAGATACCGGAGCAGCAGGTCCGATGCGATGATCACGCCGTTCTGAACACCGCTGCCTTTTTCAAACAGGGCACACAGGGAATTGCATTTTCTGTCGGAGAGATGCTCCTCCCTGAGCAGTGAATTGCTGAACGTAAGACGCGCAGAGACATCATATTCGCGCATGAGAAGCGCGACCTGTTCCGGGTCTTCGTCGCCGAAGCCGACCCGGCCGCCGCCCCACAGGCAGTCCGCGGGCGCTCCGTAGACCGAGCCGATGTCGCACCAGGGATAAAAGTACTCCCTGTGTTCACGGAACAGCGGCAGAAAGACACTGTACAGCCTGTAGAATTCAAATAATCCTGGAAGATGGTAGTATGCTTTCATAATTATAATTTTTCTGCCGCTGCTGCGGCGCGTGCTTTCTTTGCGTCCAGTGCGAATATCGCCGTCAGCGCGCCTGCAATACAGACACCGCAGACGATCCACAGTACCTGATGCACGCTCATGAGATCGAGGAGCGCGCCGCTGATCAGGCTGGCGAGGAGCGATCCGGCGGTGATCACGGAAAAGGCCAGGTTCTGTGCCTTTGCGGCATCCCGGTGATCTGTCACTGCAGTGACATACGGAACGATGGCCGCGGCATAAAGCGCGAAGGAAGCCGCCTGGAACGTACCGGCAATGTAGAGCTGCCACATCGAGGAAGCGACCGCGAATGCTGTGATCCTGAGGATAAAGCAGATAAAGGAGAAACGCAGCAGTGTCACATGGTCCCACTTGTGGGAATACTTGCCGTGGAGCAGCATGACCGGGACTTCCGTAACGACCATGTATGCGGCCAGGACGCCCATCTGAGCCGTGTCGCCGCCCACCTCACGGACGATATTGATCCGGAAATTGTTGGTCGTGCAGTACGCAAAGAAGATCATGATCAGTCCGAGAAGCAATACACAGTAGCGCCGGTTCGCTGAGATAAAGCGCGGCAGGCTCACGCCGCGGGCTTTGCGGCTTCCGACGAGACCGATCGAAGGATGACGGTAGATGCGGAATCGTACTATCCACCCAAGCACAGCCAGGACGAGCGCGATAAAGGGCAGGGCGCGGGGGGAGATATACTGGATGGAAGTGCCTACGCCCAGCGATACGATCACACAGCCCACCGAGCCCATGGCACGGCAGACCCCGAACGGAATGACCGCTCCGCCTTCGCACAGGTCCGCATAGACCTTCATGTCCGGGGAATTGACGCCGATCGCGCAGGTGATATAAAGCGTATAGAGCAGATAGACGGGAACACCGGAAGGCGCAGGTACCGCGAGCATGTAGACCGCGGGGATGATCTGCCCGAGCAGAAGGAAGGGCAGGAGTCCCGAAGGTGTTGCGAGACCGCGGTCGAGACGGTCCGAAAGCAGGGCGCCGAGCAGCGTTCCTGCCAGGCATCCGGCAGCCAGCACGAGCCCGACCCAGGTGTTGGTGCAGCCGAGGGACTGCAGATAAACAGCGGCAAACCCGATTGCCGTGCTGTAACTCATCCAGTATGTCGCCTGCGTCAGGGCAAAGGCGACGGTCAGCCGCTTGCTGGTCATTTGATGCCATCCTTTGAGTGCAATTGATGTAAACAGGGACTGCCCTGCCTGAAGGGAAAACGGACGCGGACCGCAGGTGCGGGATGTATCCCTGAAGAGGATACAGCGGGTATTATTCCCACCTGTAGACAGTATCGATCGTTTTTTCGTCCAGCATCCTGATCACAAAATTCCCGGGGATCATCTTGTCTCCGTCACTGTCCCGGTACATCAGGAAATAAGTCGAAGTCAGATATCCGTTCCAGCATCTCGCGTTATAGATATTGACATAGACGAGCCCGAGGGGGCCTTTCAGCACGATGTCATTCTTTGACAGCGCGGAGCGGACGATGGATTCGGATTCCTCAGTGAATGTCCTGAGCGCGCCGGATACTGCCTGATCGCATGATTCCCTGCCGGGAAAGTGCCCGTCCAAGGACACGGCGTCCTTCAGGAGCGGGAGCAGGGCCGGGCGTGCGGGAGGATCAAACGGATATATTCCCGCATCGAGAAGCGCATGGATCATCAGGGCACCGGAATAATAACAGGAGATCCTGACTGGGAACAGCTGTCCGGGCTTTGCCATCACGGCACGCATGCGTTCTGTCAGTTCGGCGGCTTTCTGAGCATCCAGCTGCTTGAGGACCTGCCACTCGACATAGTTCGCCGTGCCTTCGATCTCTTCGACCCTGAGTTCGTAGGAAAACTCATAGGGGTGCCGCTCACTGCGCAGCCTGCGCAGCGAAAGCAGTTCCCGGAGGGCGGCCTCATCCGGATGCTCGGACAGGACTGAGAGCAGCGCGTTTTCACGAAGCTTTAGGCTCAGGTTATCCGCATTGTATTCATACCTGTACAGGGCTTCGATCTCATTCGGCCAGCAATCCCATTTCCGCAGTGTCTGGAACCCGTGGAACATCTCATGGACGATCTTCGACGTCAGGACGGGTATCTCAAGCTCCTCACTGACCATCCATATCGCGATCTGCTCGCCGTTATACACGATGGACGTGTTTGCGCAGAAAGCGTCGGTCTTTTCAATATACTGTCCGCCGAAAAAACATTTTTCGTCATCATAAAGGGCGAACCTCAGGGGTTCGAAGCCTGGCCAGATCCTGTTAAAATCCAGTTTTGCAAGGGTCTCCGAGACCTCCCGATGCAGTGATTCCAGGTTCATAAAGCAGTCCTCCTTCCCGGGCGAGCGTAAAATGACCGTTCTTTTGCTCTCACTTCCGGTTACAAAATGCCGCTGATCAGGCTGCGCTCTTGTCGGAAAGATCTCACCGTCAAAGCTTCAGTACAGCGGGGATCTCATCCCATCCTTCAGGCATTTCCT
>JAFZPO010000251.1 GCA_017550305.1 Clostridia bacterium | reverse complement strand
TGCGTTTCCGATTTGTCCCCATTTTTATCCCCATCGCTAAAGCCTGAAAAACGGGTTTATGCAGAAACCGTATACCGTATACACGGAAGATCGCGCCTTTTTGCGTGCAAATACGCCATAGTATGCATGAAAATGCTAATAAGCGAGATATCCACATTATCCACAGGGTTATCCACCGGATTCGTCCAAAAACTCGGCTTTTTTGGCCAATTATCGGTTTTGACGGTGGATAACTACGGTGCAAAACGCAGAACAATCCCCATCGTGCTGAAATAAGTTATCCCCAGTCAATGACTGGGGAATGATGCTGTCAAGCGAAAATTTCATGAATTTTTTGTCACAAATTCAGGCTCCGGGCATTGTTCGGATCGCTTCAAGCAGGCTTTCGACAGCCTCATCGCGGGTCGCCCAGCCGGTGCAGATGCGCATGGCATCCCTACCGTCCGGCAGGTGTGCCCAGTGCGTGAGAACGAAATCACGCGTCAGGTATTCACGCTGGGCGGCGGTCAGAATAGGGAACTGCTGGTTGGTCGGGGAATCGATGAGCATGCCGATCCCGCGGGCGATCAGTGCCGCACGGATCAGCTGCGCCTGATCGACGGCATGCGCATTGATGCGCGCATACAGGTCATCCGTGAACAGGGTATCAAACTGCAGGCCGAGCAGGCGTCCTTTGGCGAGCATGCCGCCGCGCTGCTTGATATGATAACGGAAATCCTTGAGCACTGCGGGATCCGGAACCACTACGGCCTCGCCGAAAAGCGCGCCGCATTTTGTCCCGCCGATATAAAAGACATCACACAGCCGTGCCAGGTCGGGAAGCGTCACGTCACCGGCTGCGAGCCCGTATCCGAGCCGTGCTCCGTCTACAAACAGGGGAAGGCTGTAACGGCGGCAGACTTCGGACCGTTCGGTCAGATCATTCAAAGAATAGAGAGTACCCAGTTCCGTGGGATGGGAGATATAGACCATGCCCGGCTGTACGATATGCTCTGCGGCTTCGTCTGCATAATGCGCTTCCACACAGGCAGCGACCTGGGCCGCACTGATCTTCCCATCCGCCTGGGGCAGAGCGAGCACTTTGTGGCCGAGCGCTTCGATCGCGCCGCTCTCATGCACATTGATATGTCCGGTACTGGCGGCGACTACGCCCTGATGCGGACGCAGGATCGCTCCGATGACCGTTGCGTTCGTCTGTGTGCCGCCTACAAGAAAATGCACATCTGCCTGCGGGCAGCGGCAGGCCGCACGGATCTTTTCCCGCGCACTGTCACAATACGGGTCCATCCCGTAGCCTACGGTCTGTTCCATATTGGTCTCGAGCATGCGCTGCATGATCGCCTCATGCGCGCCTTCTGTATAATCACAGTCAAAACGAATCATTACAATTCATACCTCCGTATGTTTATGCAGATGATTATATCACGATGCCGCAGGACGCTCAAGCAGACATTTACAAAAAGGAGGATGTGGCGTATACTGGCAACGACAATCTCTGCAGAAGGATGATATTGAAAATGCGAGGGGCAAGGATACTGGCGCTGGTTTTGACCGTACTTCTTCTTCCACTGTGTGCGGGAGCTGAGTTTTATGATACAACACCTCCTTTCCAGCAGGTAAAGCAGACTATGGTCCGTGAGCGTCCGGGCCCGGGCCTGTATCTTGACCGCAGTTACCCCCAGACGGCCTGTCCGGGCGTGGATGAGGAACTGCGCATCCTTGTGGATGAAATGACAGAACGGGCGCTTCCTAATTTTCCGGAAGAGGCGGTCAATCCCCAGGAAGGCGCATTTCTGAACACTGGAGTCTCGGTCACACGCACGGGCGAAAGCTGGATGAGCTTCCTGGTGATCACTGACATCCTGGACGGGCGCGAGCAGCAGTATGTGGATATGCAGACGCGCGCCTATGACATGGCGACAGGCAGGCGCCTGACTCTTAATGACATCCTGGCAGATGAAGAGGCCTGGACGATTCTGCAGCAGGCGGCACAGGAACAGCTGGCCGGCTATTATCTGGCGGAAGAGCCTGACGGACAGATCCTGGCCGAACTGACATCGGCAGATGCTCTGTATGCGGCAGACTTCACTCTGGATACGGCATTCCTGCGCCTGCATTACCGTGCGGACAGCCTCTATGCGGGGCATCAGACAATCATGCATGTACGTGTGCCGTATTCCTCGCTTCGCGGGCACCTGACCGAAGAAGCCGAGAGGCAGACCGATAACAGCCGCTGGCAGCTGGTAGCGATGACGCTGGATGACGGGCCGGTGCGCCTGCGTACGCTCAGGCTCATCCGCAATATTCGCAACAGCTGTGCCAATGCTACATTCTTTATCGTAGGCGACCGTATTATCCTGGGACACGATCTGCTCTGCATGGCACAGGATGCGGGCTTTGAGCTGGCGAGCCATAATTATCATCATGCCTATAAGCGACAGAACATAGGGCACGTTATTGAGTACCGTGACCTGCTGATCAATGAACTTTCTGCCGTAACGGGAGCGAACGTGAGCGTCATGCGTGCGCCCGGCGGTGATGAACGCTATTTCATTGAAGAACATGTCAACCTGCCCCTCATTAACTGGTCAGTGGTGTCAAACGCGCAGAACCAGGCCGTGCCCTGGCCGCCGCGTGAGGCGCAACGCCTGGCAAATATGGTCCAGGATGGAGATATTGTACTGATGCATGACCTGCATGAGGGTATCGACGAAGTGTTCCTGACGCTGCCGCAGCTGCTGGCAGAACGCGGATTCCTGTGCGTTACGGTCGATGAACTGTTTGCAGCGCGGGGAATCGAACTGCTGCCGGATACCGTATATTATGATGCGAAGACAGAGTGACCGGACTGTTCCTATTTTGTTCAGGGCTTGTAAAGGCACTGCCGGCGTGATAGGTTAGTCAAAAAGGAACGAGGGGTGAAGGCCGATGAAGGACAGCTATCTGAAATCACTGCTCTGCCCGCTGCCTGAGGATATTGCGCACCTGAAAGGAGCCGGACAGCTGTCGCTGGCGAAAGAACTGATCGCCCGGCGTTTGGCAGGCAATCTTCCAGCCATGCTTCGGGAACGGCTGGAGACTGAAGCGCGCTTTCTGGACGATATGCCGGCAAACTATCCGCTGACACGGGAACAGCTGGTGGCAGAAATGCAAGGGCGCGTTGCGGATTTTGAGGAGAAGGAACTGGATGAGTTCCTGCGCCGCGGCCTGCTG
>JAFZPO010000250.1 GCA_017550305.1 Clostridia bacterium | reverse complement strand
GGTCAAAAAAGACGGAACAGTGGTGGATGTAGTCATCGGTGAAGACGAAAATGACCCCGTAGTGGGTGTGAGCGACCTTCTGATCCATCTTGCGCAGGAGCAGATGGGGAAGAAGCTCTCCGAAGGAGTGACCGGTGAGGGCCTGGATGTCATCATGGGCGGCCGTCCTCTTGAAGGCGAGGAGAAGGAAGCTGTCAAGGCACAGATGCTTGCACTGCTCAAAGAGCGCTACGGTATTGAGGAGGAAGACATGCTGTCCGCCGAGATCGAAGCCGTTCCCGCCGAAAAGGCGCGTGACTTTGGTCTGGACCGCAGCATGATCCTTGGCTACGGCCATGATGACCGTGTCTGCGCATATGCGCAGCTGGAAGCCATGCAAACTCTGCCTGCCGTGCCCAAGTATACCTGCTGCTGCCTGCTGGCGGATAAGGAAGAGATCGGCAGTGTCGGCGCTACCGGTATGCGTGCGCACTATTTTGAGAACGCAATGGCCGAACTGATCGCTCTGACCTGCGACAGCTACAGCGAACTGACACTCCGCCGTGCGCTGAAGAACAGTCGCATGCTTTCCTGCGACGTCAGCGCGGGCTTTGATCCGCTGTATGCCAGCGTGTTTGAAAAGAAGAACGCTGCCATCCTGGGCCGCGGCGTATGCTTCAATAAGTTCACCGGATCCCGCGGCAAGAGCGGTTCCAACGACGCGAACGCTGAGTTCCTCGGCAAGGTCCGCCGTGTAATGGATGACAACGGTGTGTTCTGGCAGACTGCCGAACTGGGCAAGGTCGATGTTGGCGGCGGCGGAACAATCGCCTATATCTGCGCTCTGTACGGAATGGAAGTCATTGACAGCGGCGTGCCGGTCCTGAGCATGCATGCTCCGCAGGAGATCATCAATAAGGCCGACCTTTACGAAGCATTCAAGGGTTATGCAGCCTTCCTGAAGGATGCGGAATAAGGAATACCAGGAAACACCGGCACCATAGGCTGCCGGAATAAAAAACAAATCAAAGAGGGAACCCGTAACGAATGAGCCGATTCATTCCGTATGGGTTCCCTCTTTGGTATATGACTGACTGCTTCTATAGCACGATATCCGATTTTTCGCGAATCGAAAAAGCCTCGAAATAGCGCTCTTCCATGGGGATCCAGCGGGTACGGAACTGCTCCCATGCAGCAGCTCCGTCACGAGAAAGGATTCGGCGCTTCTGTTCTTCGGGAACGACATCGCTGAAGACGCGCAGAGTCATGTAATCTTTCAGCTCCGGATGACAGCTGTATGCGCCTTCAACGATCCTGAAAGATGAAGCGGTGACTTCGCAGCGGCCGGAGATTGCCATTATGCTGCAATCGAAGCGTGGGTAGGAGAATGCTTCGGCATGCGGCAGATAAGGCAGGACATCCGTTTGGAAGCGTTCATAATGCACATTGCCGCCGGGTTCCTGAAGACGCTTGGGAGTGCGCAGCGCGGCAGGCAGAAAGAAATCATCCATATGCACTACACCTGCACCGAGCGTTTCGGCAAGATCTGCTGCGAGCGTGGTCTTGCCGCTCGCACAGCGTCCGTCGATTGCGACCACTGCACGCTGTTGCCCGGACAGCCTGCAAAGGATAGGCAGCATCCTCGCCAGACGTGCGTTGATGACGCGGTAGGCAGGTTCTTCACTGATCCGGTAGGCAGCCGAGTGATGCACCGGGCGCACGCCTTGTGCAAGATAGTCTGCTTTTGCCTGATGCCACTCTGCGGCGGAAAAGGGAAGACGGCCCGCGGAAAGCAGAACGTCCCATTCCTTCAACGCATCTTCAAAACGCTGCGCTCCGTCACTGCGGGGCGTACAGCTGCGCAGGAAGAGGGACAGGAGCCATTCCTCAGGCAGGCTGCGGCCTTTCCAAGCAGCAAGGTCGATCCGGCAGATATCATCAGACAGGGGCTCGGTCAGCGGTTTGTCCGGAGAAGATGTACAGGCAGCTAACTCTTCATGCAGCAGCCTTCGGGCATAACCGGGATCCGGGCCAAGATGCTCAGCGCCAAAAGCCGCCTGATAGGCGGCTTTGAGGGCATCCTGCGGTTCCAGGACGCGGTGCAGTCTGGGCTGTTCTGCAAAAAAGAACATATTACTTCTTGAACTTAGGCGCGATAATGCGGTACAGATAGATGACCAGGCAGGCACCGCCCAGAGAGATGAGCAGTGTGCCGACCACATTGGTGCTCTTAAGGCCGATCAGGGACGCAACAGCAGAACCGACGACACCGCCGATCAGACCGAGCACGATATTCCAGATCATTCCTTCACCGCTCCTCATCAGACGGGAAGCACCAAAACCTGCGAGCGCCCAAAGGGCGATTTTCACGATCCACCAGAACATGATCATTTCCTCCGTAATTAAGATTTCGCTATATTATAGCGTTTTTTACCGAAAACCGCAAACAAAAAACGCGGCAGGTACCGCGTTTGTACAATATCGCTTATTTGTGGATGTAGAGGATACCGAGCGTGTGCGGGCCGCAGTGGCATGCGATGGTGCCAAGGGCTTCCGTTTCCAGAATCTCCGCGAAGGGCTGGCAGGCGAGGATCTCCTCCCGAACCAGATTGACAATGCCGTCCGGTACCGGAGTGTGCGTGATCATGATCCGGTGCAGGCGCAGGGTATCGTTGTCGGCGAGACGTTCATGTACATATTCACGCAGGACATGATCATACTTGCCGCGGTACTTCTTTGCCACCAGCATATTGCCGTCACGGACCTCGATACAGGGTTTGATCGCCAGCAGGTTGGCGCCGAGTGCAGCTGCAGTGGAGCAGCGGCCGCCTTTGCGCAGATACTCCAGCCGGTCAACAACAAAGCTGCCGTCCACTTTGGGAGCCAGTTCCCTGAGTGCGTTGGCGATTTCTTCAGCGGTCATGTCGCCGCGCTGCGCCATTTCCGCGCCTTCCATGACCAGCAGCCCCTGGGCGGTGCTCAGGTTGCGGCTGTCCACGACATGGACGTTGTCAAACTTCTTTGCCATAACACAGGCGTTCTGATAGCAGGCGGACATCTCGCTGCTGATGGTCACATGCACCAGCCCGTCATAACCTTCCAGTTCGCGTGCAAAGAAGTGCTTGTAGTCGTCTTCGCTGACAGCAGCCGTGGAACACAGAGTCCCGCCCTCTTCGACATGTGCAAAAATGCGGTCGGTGGTAATATCCACGCCGTCACGGTAAGATACGCCGTCCATGATCACATAAAGCGGGGCGATGGAAATATTAAAGCGCTCCAGCAGCGCAGGAGTCAGATCGCAGGTGCTGTCCGAAGTGATTTTGATCTTCATGAGTGTCCTCCTTGCCAATGGGCAAATGATTACAAATAACAATATAGCATGCATAATTCAACGCAAAGTCAACAGACCAACGCGCCTTGCCGTTGCTTTTGCTATCTGGTATAATAGAAAACACCGATAATTGGGGGTATATATATCATGCCGCCGCTCAATCTGCTTATCAAACCGGCTTCCGGCCGCTGCAATATGCGCTGCCGTTACTGTTTCTATGCTGACGAAACCAGCCGCCGAGAGGTCCGTGATTACGGCATGATGCCGGAAGACGTCCTTGAAACGCTGACGAAAAAAGCGTTGGCATATGCTCAGGGATCATGTACGTTCGGATTTCAGGGCGGCGAACCGACACTTCGCGGTCTGGATTTCTTCCGCCAGGCGGTGGAGTTCCAGAAAAAATACAATGTGAACGGCGTACGTATAGACAACGCGCTGCAGACGAATGGTCTGCTGCTCGATGAAGAATGGGCACGTTTTCTGGCAGGGGAAAAGGTACTGGTAGGGCTGTCTGTCGACGGAATGGCAGGCGTGCATAACAAGAACCGCCCGGATGCCAAAGGTGAAGGTACGCTTTCCCGCGTGCTTGCGGCAGCGGAACTGCTTCGCGCACATAATGTGACATTCAACACGCTGACTGTGGTCACCAATGACACGGCGGACAAGCTTGACCTGATCTATGACTTTTTCGCCAGGCATGATCTGCGCTGGCAGCAGTATATTCCGTGCCTGGATGCGTTCGGCGAGAACCAGGGGTGGCTGACAACGGATAAGTATGCCCAGTTCCTCATAAAGCTGTTTGACCGCTGGGCAGATGACATCATGCATGGAAAGTTTATCTATATACGGCAGTTTGAAAATTACATCGGCATGCTGCTCGGACATCCTGCTGAAAACTGCGGCATGATGGGCTGCTGCGGAATGCAGTATACGGTAGAAGCTGACGGCAGCGTTTATCCTTGTGATTTCTACGTGCTCGATGATTATCGGCTGGGCAGCTTTGTCACGGATGATTTTGCCGCACTAGACGAGAAGCGCCATATGCTGCGCTTTGTGGAAGACTCTGCCGAAAAGGATGCGGAATGCCTGAAGTGCCGCTTCTATCCGCTGTGCCGCGGCGGCTGCCGCCGTGACCGCGATGACGGAACGGGAAAGCTTGAACGCACGCGCTTCTGTGCTGCATATGAAAAATTCTTCGAATATGCGCTGCCGCGCATGATGCAGATCGCGCAGCGTGTCGGCGGACGATAACGGGGGGATATCATGGCGCAAAAGAAACGACCGAACCTGCTGTTCCTCATGGCGGATGATATGGGCGCCTGGGCCATGCACTGCGCCGGGAACAATGAGATCGTCACGCCGAACCTGGACCGCCTGGCGGCGTGCGGAACGAGGCTGGAAAACCTGTTCTGCGTATCGCCGGTGTGTTCGCCGGCGCGTATTTCTGTCTATACAGGCCAGATCCCGTCACAGCACGGGATCCATGATTTCCTGGTGACCGGACACTTTGACCCGGAGAAGGCTCTCTCACAGGAACTGCGCGATGCTTTTGAAATGGATAACCCGCCTTATGAATATCTGTGGCCGCGGCAGCTGCTGCGGCACACGCATGCGGATCTCTACCTGCGCGGCGACGATACTTTTACGGAAAAGCTGGCGCAGGCCGGGTATGAATGCGGCCTGAGCGGCAAATGGCATATTGGCGACTGCTTCACACCGCAGGCAGGCTTTACCTTCTGGCACCCGACAGGAAACGGCGGGGAGAACTATATGTTCCCGGTCGTGCTGGAAGACGGGCAGATGCGTCTGAAGCATAACTGCTATGTGACCGACTATATCACAGATAACGCTATCAGCTTCCTGGAACACCGCGATCCGGAGAAACCTTTCTGCCTGGCAGTGCACTATACCGCACCGCACTCCCCGTGGGCACCTGAATGCCACCCCAAGGAATATATCGATCTGTACAGAGACTGTCCTTTCGACTCGATCCCCACGTGTCCGATCCATCCGTGGGTGAGCGGTGCGGATATGTCCTTTGAAGAATGGAAGAAAAAACCGCATCCGGGTGTGCGCTTTATCCATGCCAGGTATGCGCCGATCCGTGAAACCTGGGAGCCCTACTGCCGCGAGAGCCAGACCGGATACTATGCCGCAGTCACCGGAATGGACCGTGCCATCGGGCGCATCCTGCGCAAACTGGAGCTCGACGGTCTGCTTGAAGACACGCTGATCGTGTTCACGGGCGACAACGGAAGCAATATGGGCCACCACGGAATCGTGGGCAAGGGGAACGGCACCTATCCCATGAACATGTATGATACGTCGGTCAAAGTACCGGGTATCTTCTGCTGGCCTGGGCATATCCCCGCCGGTACCGTCAACGAGAGCATGATCAGCCATTACGATTTCATGCCGACGCTTCTGGCTTTGTGCGGCGTGCCCTATGAGCAGCCGGAACGCCTGCCCGGACGCGATGTCAGTAACCTGATCACCGATCCGGATGCCGGGCAGGACGGAGAGGTAGTCGTGTTCGACGAATATGGACCTGTACGCATGATCCGTTCGAAACGCTGGAAGCTCGTACACCGTTATCCGGACGGTCCCGACGAATTGTATGACCTGCGGAAGGATCCCGGGGAAGAAACGAACCGGATCGATGATCCGGCTCTGCAGTTGCTGCGCATGCAGCTGCAGGAGCATCTGGAAACATGGTTTGCCAGATATGTCGACCCGGCACTGGACGGCAGTAAGGAAGACGTGCACGGCAAAGGACAGATAGACAGTCATCACTTCAAGTGACGGAGGGGAATATGCGCAGTGTCCTGTTTTTATCCGATACGGTGAACCGCCGGTTTATCGATCTTTATGATGCTGCCGGCGTGCATCTGCCTAATCTGGCGCGGCTGGCACAAAGGTCTGCAGTGTTTGAAAACCATTTTGTCGGTTCCGCTCCCTGTATGCCCGCACGGCGCGATATCATGACAGGCAGGCTCGGCTTCCTGGAACGCAACTGGGGGCCGATCGAGGCTTTTGATTATACCCTTCAGCAGGCGCTTGCGACCCGCGGCATATGGTCACACTGCATCACCGACCATTATCATTATCAGGAGATCGGCGGGGAAGGCTATCTGCAGCGCTTTGACAGCTGGGTCATGCATCACGGCCAGGAGATCGATCACGGAGTAGCACAGGTGGGCAGACTTGAACTGCCTGAGCATCTGGGCAAGCTTCAGCCGCAGTTCTGGTATAACCGTCAGGAATATGCGGAAGACGAAAACAGTTATCCCAGCGTAAAGACGGTCACCGAGGCAGCGGACTGGCTGGAGAAGCATCATGTTGATGACGATTTCCTGCTGTGGGTGGAACCTTTCGATCCGCATGAGCCGTTTGACGTTCCCAAACGCTGGCTCGATGAAGTGGGGGATGATTACGAAGGGCCGCTGTATATGTGGCCCGAGTACAAGCATCTGAGTGAGTCCGGCATATCACCGGAGGCACTGCAGCATGTCCGGCACCGGTATGCCGCACTGCTGCTCATGACCGACCATTATCTGGGCCGCCTGCTTGATGTGATGGACCGCTACGATATGTGGCGTGATACGGCTTTCATATATACGACTGACCATGGGTGCATGCTGGGCGAGCATGACTGCATGGCGAAGAACTACATGCAGGCTTATAACGAAGTCTTCCATATCCCGCTGCTGGTCCACCTGCCCGGTGATGCCGGGGCAGGCATGCGGATCAGGGCGCTGACACAGAACATCGATATCATGCCGACACTGCTGGAACTGTACGGCGTGCCGCTGAGCGTCTGCCCGAACCCGCTGCACGGAAAGAGCTGGCTGCCGCTGCTGCGCGGGGAAAAGGACAGCGTGCGCGACTGCGCAATCTACGGGTATTTCGGCAAACAGGTGAACATTACGGACGGGCGGTATACTTATTTCCGTTCGCCGGTCCGCGGAAATCAGCCGCTGGCCGTATACACGAGCCTTGCGACGGATATCTATCATTATTTCGATGCGGAACGGCTGCGTAATTTCGACGAGATTGGTATGGGCCGCTATCTCAAATGGACGGATTATCCTGTCTACCGTTATCCGGGACATCTGGTAAAGCATGTCCAGAGCAGTTCGCTGCGATATTCGTTCCTCAATGAATGGGAGTACCGTGATCTGCTGTTCGATCTGGATAATGATTATGCGCAGGAGTACGATCTCGTGGAGACAGAGCCGGAAACAGCGGCGCGGATGCAGGGACTGCTACGGCAGGCACTTCATGCGCATGACGCTCCGGATGAGCAGTTTGTCCGGCTCCGCCTGTAACGGTAAAAAGGCAGTTTTTTCATATTCCGAATACTGATTATTCACAGTTCCGAAACATAGTTAGTGTTGACTAATTACAAATTCTGCCTCTATAATAAGTATTCGGGTATAGTTGCGTTTACTATGCCGAAAAAAGGCGTTACAAAGACAATAATAAAAGGAGGAGTTCCCCATGTCTTTCAAGTACACGATCGACGGCAATGGTGCGGTTAGCCATGTGGCGTACGCGTTCAGCGACGTTGCTGCTATCTATCCCATTACGCCGTCCTCCACGATGGCTGAGTACGTGGACGAGTGGGCTGCCCAGGGCCGCAAGAACCTGTTTGGCCAGACCGTTCATGTAGCCGAAATGCAGTCCGAAGCCGGTGCTGCCGGTGCTGTCCACGGTTCTCTGGCCGCTGGCGCGCTGACCACTACCTTCACCGCTTCCCAGGGCCTGCTGCTGATGATCCCCAACATGTACAAGATCAGCGGCGAACTGCTGCCCGGCGTCTTCCACGTTTCCGCCCGTGCGCTGGCCGCTCATGCTCTGAGCATCTTCGGCGATCATCAGGACGTCATGGCCTGCCGCCAGACCGGCTTTGCGATGCTGGCCTCCGGTTCCGTACAGGAAGCCATGGATATGGCTCTGGTCGCCCATCTGGCCGCGCTGGAATCCAGCGTTCCCTTCCTTCACTTCTTTGACGGCTTCCGCACCAGCCACGAGATCCAGAAGATCGATGCCATCGACTACGAAGACATCGCGAAGATCGTGCCTTGGGACAAAGTGAATGCCTTCCGTGCCCGTGCTCTGAATCCTGATCATCCGCATCAGGCCGGCACCGCGCAGAACCCCGACATTTACTTCCAGAACCGTGAAGCTGCCAACAAGCAGTACCTGGCCACTCCCGCTATCGTCGAGGAGTGCATGAAGAAGGTCGAATCCATCACCGGCCGTAAGTATAATCTGTTTGATTATGCCGGCGCTCCTGATGCTGAAGAGATCATCGTCTGCATGGGCAGCGGCTGCGAGACCATCGATGAGGCCGTTGAAGCTCTGAATGCACAGGGCAAGAAGTACGGCGTGATCAAGGTCCATCTGTTCCGCCCCTTTGCCGAAGAAAAGTTCCTGGCTGCCAGTCCCGCCACTGCGAAGAAGATCGCGGTGCTGGACCGCACCAAGGAGCCCGGTTCTCTGGGCGAGCCTCTGTACCAGGATGTCGTGACTGTGCTGCGTGAAGCCGGTCGCTGCGATGTGAAGGTTGTCGGAGGCCGTTATGGTCAGGGCAGCAAGGAATTCACCCCCACCATGGTCAAGGCCGTGTACGAGAACCTCGAGGGCGAGTGCAAGAACCACTTCACCGTTGGTATCAATGATGACGTGACCAACACCAGCCTGAAGCTGGGCGAGCAGTTCAACTCCGCGCCTGCCGGCACGGTCAGCTGCAAGTTCTATGGTCTGGGCTCTGACGGCACCGTCGGCGCCAACAAGAACAGCATCAAGATCATCGGTGACCATACCGACAAGTATGCTCAGGCTTACTTCGCCTATGACTCCAAGAAGTCCGGCGGCCTGACCGTCAGCCATCTGCGCTTCGGCGATACGCCCATCCGCAGCACCTACCAGATCGACGCGGCCGACTTCATCGCCT
This sequence comes from Clostridia bacterium, assembly GCA_017550305.1. Classification (GTDB taxonomy): domain Bacteria; phylum Bacillota; class Clostridia; order Christensenellales; family Aristaeellaceae; genus SFMI01. Next base: position 783 of record JAFZPO010000250.1, on the reverse strand, counting down.
GCCACAACCAGGCTTATGTGACCGCGTATGACATGGTGTCCTCCCTGAAGGACGGCGGCACCTTCCTGCTCAACTGCCAGTGGGACGAGAGCGAACTGGATGCTCAGCTGCCCGCGAAGATGAAGCAGCTGCTGGCCAAGAAGAACGCCAAGTTCTACACCATCAACGCCGTGAAGCTGGCCGCGCAGGTCGGCATGGGCGGCCGTATCAACACCATCATGCAGGCTGCCTTCTTCAAGCTGGCCGACATCATCCCGTACGATGACGCCGACAAGTACATGAAGGCTTATGCCAAGAAGACCTACGGCAAGAAGGGCGATGCCGTTGTCCAGAAGAACTGGGACGCCATCGATATCGCCATTTCCGGCCTGAAGGAAGTCAAGGTTCCTGCTGAGTGGGCAAATGCCACCACCGGTGCTGTGCCCGTTGCTCTGGAAGCGACCGAGTACTTCAACGAGACCGTAAAGCCCATCCTGGCCCAGGAAGGCGATCAGCTGCCCGTCAGCGCCTTCACGCCCGATGGATTCGTGCCTACCGGCACCACCAAGTTCGAGAAGCGCGGCATCGCTGTCAAGGTTCCCGAATGGATCGTGGACAACTGTATCCAGTGCGGTCAGTGCTCTCTGGTCTGCCCGCATGCCTGCATCCGTCCGATCCTCGTCAAGGAAGGCGTTGCGGTTCCCGAAGGCTTCGTGACCAAGAAGGCGATCGGCAAGGAAGTTGCCGGTTACAACTACCGTATGCAGGTCAGCCCGCTGGACTGCACCGGCTGCGGAAACTGCG
>JAFZPO010000249.1 GCA_017550305.1 Clostridia bacterium | reverse complement strand
GATATCGGCACTGACTACTCCAAGTATACCGTTACTGATAAGGACGTGAAAAACGGCTTCACCATCAACTTCAACGTGAAGGTACGTGAAAACAAGGGCCGGTACACCGGCAAGACCGCGACCTGGAAGATCAGTTTCAAGTTTACGCCCACCAAGTAATCGACCAATCCCTGATATGGGGCAATATGGTTCGATAATTGTAATGCGAAAATTGAGTTACAAACAGAACGATCAGGAGGGGTTATCATGAAAAGAGTTTTATCCGTGATCCTTTGTATCGCAGTATTGTTTACATTGAGCATTACCTATGCGGAAGGGACAGATACCGAGAATAAACCGAAAATCGTTGTGCTCGCCACGGGCGGAACTATCGCGGGCGTGGGAGAAGCTGGAAAGACCGCAGGATATAAGCCCGGGTCACTGTCGGCAGAGGAATTGCTGGCCGCTGTGCCTCAACTGGCGAATATTGCTGAGATCGAAGCTATCCAGGTCTGCAACGTCAATTCCGATGACATCACAGCAGAAGTATGGCTGACTCTGGCCAACACGATCAATGAAATGGCTCAGGATCCCGATATAAAAGGCTTCGTCATCACTCACGGAACAGATACCATGGAAGAGACAGCCTACTTTTTGAATCTGACGGTAAAGACAGACAAACCTGTCGTTCTGACCGGTTCCATGAGGCCGGCTACCTCCATTTCAGCTGACGGACCGATGAACCTGTATGAGTCTGTCACCGTCGCAGCATCAGATTATGCAGTTGGCAAGGGTGTACTGATCGTGTTTTCGGACCGTATCTACGCTGCCCGAACCGCAGCAAAAACCAGCACTTACAGTGTAATGGCCCTTGCCGCAGGTGAGACCGGCAGCATCGGCATTGTGAGAGATGAACTAGTCTATCTATATGAAGATCCTTCACGGAAGCACACAACAGACTCGGAGTTTGATATCAGCGGACTGACCACTTTACCAAAAGTATCGATCCTCTATTTCTCTGTTGACGCAGATCCTGATCTGCTGCGTTTTGCCGCGGAACACTCAGATGGTCTGGTTATCGCCGGGGCCGGCGCGGGAGAATTCAGTGAAAAATGGATCGAGATCATCCGCAATCTGTCGATTCCGGTTGTTATCTCTTCCCGTATTGATGATGGGGTGATCACCAGGGACAACCTTCTATGCGCCAACACGGTTGCGGCCAATAACCTGTCACCCCAGAAAGCGGCAATTCTGCTGCGGTTAGCTCTGACAAAGGGAACAATGAGTCTGGAGCAGCTGGAGGAGTTATACTTGCAGTACTGATCCATACTGAAAGACATCCTATGAAGACAGCATGGATAAGGTCGTTGAGAATCGCGTGCGAAAAGTGCTTTTCAAAGCCGGCACCCACGCCAACATGACCCTGATGAGCGCTTCAGAAGGCGACAAGGGCACCCTTCAGGCGCCGTGTGACGAGTGCATGGGTCAAAAGCCTCTTCTGATGCAAGGCCTACAAGGGCGGAACAATCGCATGCTGGGTAAAGAGCAACCTTGGAAATGGCGGGAAATACATCGTATCGTTGAAAGGAAGCCCCGTTGCCACGGTCCTAAACGAGCCATTCCTGTGCCAGTTTACGGTTTGCCCATTGAATCAGGGGAAGGGATCAGCATGAACTATATCGAAGGGATATAACTGTGACAAAAAGCCACATTGGAAATCATTATCAAATTCACACCCACCAAGTAATCGTCCCCCTGTCTTTATATGAGAAAATGATTTGGAATGATCACGCAGATTGAATAATCCAAAGTCAAGATATGGATTAATCCAAAGTCAGACTGAAAACGTACGAAGATCATTGCGAACTATGTCCTGTGTGAACAATGAAAGGCCCCTGTGCATTCCCGCACAAAGGGCCTTTTCTTTTATTGCGGCAGAGATACTCAGCGTGCGTACTGCCGTATCTCTTCTGTTTTTTCCTCGCCGCAAAACGCACACCTGCTGACAGCTTCGTCGTAATAATATAGTTCTGAAGAAGTCCTTTTTATTCCGACGCTTATCCAGTCGTGGGTTCCCAGTGTTTTGCAGTATAGCTTCCGTTTAGCAGGGTCAGTGACCCTTAATGCCGCCGCTTTTCTGACACGCATATCTTCCGTGTCTTCCTCGGCAATACGCTGGAGCGTTGCCTGATCACTTAGGCGTAAGGCCGCGAGCTCACGTATGGTTTCGGATCTCTCATGCTTAAGAATATCTATAAGCATACCTGGATCATCGACGTGCGAGACGATGACTGACCTGATCTGCTCGGACTTTTCACTCTCAAATGACTGCTGAAGCTCTACCAGCAGCGGGTCAGGCCCATCGCACTCGTATAGGGCGTCTATTATAGCTAGACGCAGACTGTCCGGATCAGTCTTTTTATAGAATTCGCGCAGTTCGTTTCGAAAAGCCTCAGCCCCGAGACCTTTGCGGAGCTTATTTATGATCGATTCCCTGAGGAAACCCTGTTTGTCATGTGGAGCGCCGTCAGCGTCGACTCTTCTGTACAGTTCCAGCAGCATGTCCTTAAATGCGGGTACATCCTTAAGCGCGTCAACGGCAAGAGTCTGAAGCTGAATGGTCTCTCCCCTATCCGCGGTCAATGCCGCTTCGGGATGCTGTTCGGCAAGCATGACTCTTGCCTTGAACGCGAGGGAGCCTTCTTTTTCAAATCGATTACCGCCGCAGGCGAGCTTGAGCAGATATTCGGTATCCGCATTGGAGAGGGCGGTCTCGAGCACCTCGGCTTCGATCTCACGTGCCTTCCTGCTGCGGGATGCCGGATCATCACCGTATCCCGATGTCGCGATCTTGGCTCGCCGGGTAACGTCAGGTGCATTATATGGCCGTGATTCTATGATCAAACTGAGGAATCTCGGAGCAGTTATAAAGCGTGCGGCGTATTTGTTATAGTCTCTTATGGCTTCATAGAGCTGGCGCTGGCTTTTGACTCTTTTTAACGCGTTCTCGATATCCTGGGTATGCCCGCTCTGAATGAGCAAAAATGACAGTTCGATCAGATGTTTGTCTCCACGGATCCTGTCAGCAGCAGCAAGCCTGACCTTTTCAGAATCAGCCTGAGCCGCGGCCTTGATCAGGCTGCGGGTACTGATAGACCTTTTCTGAAGCCAGGACAACGCTTGTTCTTCATTATCAGTCTGCCATTTCGGTTTGGACATTCGTCAGTCACCTCGTGATAATGGTCCATAAGGCTTATTAAGCGGGTTTTGTGTTTAGTACGATAAAAAACTAGCTGAGAAGCAAACCATCGTATATGTTAGGGTCAGCGTATCGCTATTCTTTTCACCACACGATATATCAGCCGGTGACCGCAGCTTTCGCCCAAACAGTGATGGCTTTCTCCGACCTGGCTGCGTCGGCACCGTGCACCGCCAGGCCTTCACCGACTGACGCGCCCTTACAGTGCTGCTTAAGCGCCTCTGGAGCGCGCGCGAGGCCACTTCCTTCATGGGTCATCAGGGGAAACACCTTTTTGCCGGTAAAGT
>JAFZPO010000248.1 GCA_017550305.1 Clostridia bacterium | reverse complement strand
ATGCCGGGCATGGAGCCGGTAGTAGGCTGCAGGATGGGATAAGACGAACACAGCAGCACGCCCGTGATCGCCGCGAGTGCAGAGCCGATGGCGAATGTCAGGGAAATGGTGCGGTTTACGTTGATGCCCATCAGTTCTGCCGCGCCGCGGTCCTCGCTGACACAGCGCATTGCTTTACCCATCTTGGTCTTTGCGGTAAACAGCGTGAGCGCAGCCATGATGACTACATTGGTCAGGATCGTATAAATGGTGGCGCTGGAAATGTTCAGTCCGCCGATGTGCAGGATGGAACTGTTGATAAAGGTGCGGGGGAAAGACTTGGGATTCGCTCCCCAGATCATCAGTGCCAGATTCTGCAGCAGATAGCTCATGCCTATGGCAGTGATCAGTACTGCCAGACCGGCCACCTTACGCAGGGGACGGTATGCCAGCGCTTCGATCGTGACGCCGAGCGCGGTGCAGACCGCCATGGCGACAAGAAGTGCCGGAATGGGCGACAGGCCCCAGTACTGCAGCGCACAGAAAGCAATATACGCGCCGACCATGATAATGTCGCCGTGAGCGAAGTTCAGCATCTTGGCAATACCGTATACCATCGTGTACCCAAGTGCGATGATGGCATAAATGCTGCCAAGGCTGAGCCCGTTGATCAGGTTATCAAGAAAAATCATAGGAACGCATCCCTCACATAACGGTTATTGATGCCGCCTGGCCTCTCCGGAATGACCCGGAATCGCTGTCTGTCCCTGAACCATAAAATACGAAAACGCGGGACTGGTCCCTTTTCAGCAGACCAGCCCGCATTCCATCAATACAGCGGAATGAACATCGGATTATTTGAACACATATTCACCGTTAACGATCGTGGCGGCCAGAGGAGTCTTGGTCACGGCGCCGGTCTCGTCCCAGGTCATGGAGCCGGTAAGTCCGTCAACGGAGATCTTCTGCATGGCGGCGATCATCGCGTCGCAGATCTCCTCGGTGCTCATATCAGCAGTGATGCCTGCTTCCTCAGCAGCAGCTACCAGGATATAGATGCCGTCATATGCGTCGGCAGCAAACTGGATCGGGAGCTCGTTATAGGCGGCCTCATACTTTTCTACGAAGCTGACTACGTTTTCTTCCGTGGAATTGGCAACGAACGGGGTCAGCAGCATGACGCCCTCGGCAAGGGACTTGTCGAAGCCTTCCACGTTCAGGATACCGTCCATGCCATCCACGCCGAAGAACACAGGCTGGTAACCCTTGTCAGCAGCCGTCTTGAGGATCATGGAAGCGGGGGTATAGTAGATGGGCAGGAATACGATCTCTGCACCGGCGTTCTGGGCGGAAGCTACCTGTACGGTGAAGTCCGTGGTCTCATCGGTGAAAGTACTTTCGCTGACGATCTCAAGACCCAGTGTCGCGCATTCATTCAGGAAGCTGTCGCGGATACCGGAAGAGTAAACGTCGGCGTTGTTATAGATCACGGCGATCTTGGTGCCCAGGCCGTGCTCGGAGATGTACTGGGCGGAAGCTTTGCCCTGGTTGGGGTCGGAGAAGCAGATCTGGTACACATTGTCCTTGTCATCAGTGACGGCCGGGGCGGAAGCGGAGGGCGTGAGGAAGAACACGCGCTCTTCATAACCGAGAGCAGCAGCCGCTTCGCAGGGCTTTGAGGTAGTGGTGCCCAGGATCATCTGCGCACCGGCATCCAGCGCCGCGTTATAGGCATTGATGACCTTTTCCACATTGTGCTCGTCGTCTTCGTTGATCAGTTCAACGCGGTACTTGCCGCCTTTAGCGTTGACTTCTTCAACTGCTACTTCGGCGCCATGCAGCGTAGCCAGGCCGTACAGGGCGGCGGCACCGGTCGTGGGACCGATATGCGCGATCTTCAGCGTAATCACATCGTCCTCTGCAAAAGCAGGAACGATGCCAATCAGCATGGCGATTACCAAGAACAAAGCAAGCGTTTTTTTCATTGCGGGTTCCTCCTTAATATCAGATCGGCCGGAAAGGCACAGGTCCTTTCCGTTCTTTTCGAATTATTATAATAATTTAATGCATTATATTCAATAGGAAACATGTCTTTTCACTGCATTTTCGCTGTGCTATGGGGTCAAATGATCTGTTTGCGGCATTCTTTCCCGTCAGGCCTGCCGTTTCCGGCGCATATCCGGGCTTATGACAGGCGAAAATGCGGGGGCTCCTGAAAGGCATTGCATTTATTGTTCTGGAATGATATTATGCTTTGCGTATGATTATACACTTTCGGAGGGGGGAGCAGCCGTGAAGATCAGGCCTTTTGCCGTTGAAGAATGGATGAACGCATATGAGGAGAACGCCCGGTATAATATCGCGGAGACCTGCGTGGACTCCATCTCGGTCCGGGAACTGCTTCAGCTGTGCGGCGTGGATGAAAAGGCTTTCCTGGAAAACCTGTGCAGCCGGCGCCTGACCTACGGGGATATCCTGGGCGCGCCTGCTCTGAAGCAGGGGATATGCGGGCTCTACCGTACGCTCCAGCCTGATGAGATCGTGACGACGCACGGCGCCGCGGGTGCCAACCATCATCTGTTCTATTCGCTGGTGGAACCCGGGGACAGAGTGATCAGCGTGATGCCGACCTACCAGCAGCTGTATTCGATTCCCGAGAGCCTCGGTGCGGAAGTGCTACCGCTGTGTCTGCGCCCGGAGAACAGCTGGCTGCCGGACCCGGATGAACTGCGGGGTATGGCAGCAGGCGGCGTGAAGATGATCTGCATCAACAATCCCAACAATCCGACAGGCGCACTGATGAACGAAACGCTGCTCAGGGAGATCATTGAGATCGCGCGCAGTGCGGGTGCTTACCTGATGTGCGATGAGGTCTACAGGCATCTGACGCAGGAGGACGGCTGGAGCCCGTCCGTCGCCGACCTGTACGAGAAGGGCATATCGGTATCCGGCATGTCCAAGGTCTTTTCCATGGCCGGGCTGCGCCTCGGATGGATCGCGACGCATGACAGGGATGCCATGCGCAGTATCCTGTCGCACCGCGATTACGACCATATCAGCTGCGGCATGCTGGATGAAGCCCTGGCGGCTGCGGCGCTTGAGCACGCGGACAGGATCCTAGGCAGGAACCGGCGCATCGTGCGTGAGAACCTGGGCATCCTGGATGCCTGGATCAAAGGCGAACCGCACCTGTCCTACATCCGGCCGCAGGCAGGCACGACAGCGCTTGTGAACTACGATTTTGACATGTCTTCATATGACTTCTGCAGGCGGATGTTCGAGGAGACCGGCGCCTTCGTGACCCCGGGAGATTGCTTTGAGCAGCCGCGTTCCATGCGCATCGGGTATGCCTGCGACAGGGAAGTACTCCGCCAGGGGCTTGACGCCATGAGCAGGTTCATCGCGTTGCTTACGGGGGAAAGCGACTGACGGCAAATTGACAGTTTTTCACCCTCATGATATAATTAATTCATAAATGAGCAATGATATCACGCAAGGAGGTGGATTCTGTGCGGATCATTACGATCAGCCGTGAATTCGGCAGCGGCGGCCGTGAGCTTGGAAAACGGCTGGCTGAAATTATGGGTTTTGATTATTACGACCGTGAGATCATCACTGCGATCGCTGATTCCAGCGGACTGGATGCCAATTATGTGGAGAATGCCCTTGAAAGCGGCATCTGGCAGCGCGTGCCCCTGACGTTCCACAATTCCTTTGCCAGCAAGGCGGTGTTCCAGGCATCCCATATCAATCTTCTTTCCGAACAGACCAAGGTCATAGAAGGCATCGCGAAGGCCGGCCATGACTGCGTGATCGTAGGCCGCAATGCCGATGTGCTCCTGGCAAAAGAGAACCCGTTCACGATCTTTGTCTGCGCGGACCTTGAAGCGAAGGTGCGCCGCTGTATGGACCGCGCGCCGGAAGGCGAACAGCTCACCCGCAAGGAGCTCGAGCAGAACATCCGCCGCGTGGACAAGAACCGCGCGCAGACGCATGAGATCCTGACCGGCAGCAAATGGGGCCAGGGCAGTACCTATCATCTGACTGTCAATACCAGTTCCTGGGATATCAAGAAACTCGCGCCTGCTGTCGCGGAGATCGCGAAGCGCTGGTTTGAACAGAGAGAAGAACAAACCGAACAAAAAGATCCGGAAGCATAATGCTTCCGAACCGATATGCAGGGAAGGGCTGGACCCCCTTTCCTGTTTTTTGTTTACCAGCCTCTGCGGCCGCCGGGACCGCCCTGACCGCCTGGCTGCTGCCAGCCCGGGCTGCCGAACCCGCCTCCGGTGGAACCGCTTCCGGCCGTGAATTCCATGGTTGAGGCTCCGGATGATACGGTGTACCTGTTTCCGAAAGTCAGATCAGGACTGCTGATGACCACACAGGAGAAACTCTTTTCCACGGTGGCGCTCAGCAGGATGTTGCCTTCGGCATCCTTAACGGTGATCTCACCGGGCTGTCCGCTTAGATTGACCATGGTGGAAGCCTGCGAGGAAGCGGAGCTGAAGTTCTCCGCCATACCGACTGCGCCGGCTGCGATCAGCGTACCGCCTGAGATCGTGCCTGTTCCGTTATAGTCAAGCGCGCCGTTCATGGAATTCGTAGGACCGGAGACGACGACTGTCCCGCCGGTCATGGTCAGGTCACCGTTGGAATCGATGCCGTCACCGGCTGAGTTCACATAAAGGCTGCCGCCGTTGATCGCGATCAGCGATACGCCGTCCGAAGCGAACATGTCGTTCCAGCCGAATCCGCTGCTGTCATTGCCGCCCGCGACATTGAGGCCGTCATCCGAAGCCGTGACGGAGATGCTGCCGCCGTT
>JAFZPO010000247.1 GCA_017550305.1 Clostridia bacterium | reverse complement strand
CTATAACATCGGCGCAAGATACTTTATCAGGGAAATACTGAAAACCCTGCCGGCAACGGAAGGGTTGGGCATTCCGGCAAAAGTTCCGGAATGTACCAGGAGAAGCACCTGTACCTTGTCCACGTTACGTAACCTGAATGCGGTTGTGGCTGCGTAAGCAGTCATGTGCTGAGTTCAGGCCACATGGTGGAAAGGCAGTCCGGGGACTAGATCCCTGGAAGCACGCGACTTTTAGTCGTGTGAGGCTTCACTCCATGCTTGACTGTAATAAGGGTAAGATGGATCTGACATATGGCCGGCGTCTGTCTATAACTTGAGATATAAGAAGTTGTAGGCAGATATGCCGGTTTTTTTTGACAGTTTCAGCTGAGAATGGTATAATCCTATTGTCGATACCGCAGAAGGATCGAACACTGAAACCATTACTTTATGTGCGTCGGGTATCCCTGGTGAACCCGAACGGGAGGTAAAAAATGAAAAGGCAATCGTATCTTTACAGAATGGTCGCTGCAGCGCTGCTGCTGGGTCTCATTCTTTTATTTGGCCTTACACCGCTGGGAATGTGGAATTTCGGCGTGGTCTACATCACGCTTCTGTGTGTTCCGGTGATCATAGGCACGCTGGCGCTGGGCCTGCGCTGGGGCCTGCTGCTGGCATTCGGCTTTGGCACTGTCAGCCTGATCACAGGCCTGCGTTCGCCCTCAGGGCTTGTCGCGCCGATCCTTTCGGCTAATGTAGTCTGGCTTGTGATCCTCTGCTATGTGCCGAGGCTTATCGTTCCTGTCACGACTTATCTGACACAGCAGCTGGTCGCAAAGAAGAACACGGCCCTGCTTGCCATTCCTTCGGCGGTAGGCTCTCTGACGAACACCATCCTTTACCTGGGCTTCATCCTGATCATGTACTGGCTGATCGGGATCGACAGGCCTGGCATCCTCGCCACGCTTGGCGGTATCGTACTGGCAGGGGGACTGCCTGAGGCTGCTGTTGCGGCCATTATCTGTCCCGCTGTCGTCCTCGCGCTGAAGAAGGCGCATCTGGCATAAGAAGGGGAGAAACAGATCATGATCTTCACCATGGACGTTGGCAACACCAACATTAAAATGGGGCTTTTCAAGGGCAATGAGCTGATCCATTACTGGCGTCTGGCGACGAGCCTGACAAGAACCAGCGACGAATACGGCATTGCTGTAACGAGCCTTTTTGAAAGCTCCGGGCTTAGCCGCGACCAGGTAACGGGGATCATGATCTCCAGCGTTGTGCCACCGGTCAATTTCACGATCGAGCATATGTGCAACGATTACTTCGGGATCACGCCGAAGTTCGTCCTGCCGGGGATCAAGACGGGCGTCAACATCCATTACGATAACCCGCAGGCACTGGGCAGCGACCGTATCTGCAACGCCGTGGCCGCGTGCGAATACTACGGATGCCCGTGCATCTTCATTGACTTCGGCACCGCGACGACCTTCGGCGTCGTGGATGAGAAGGGCGCTTTTGCCGGCGGCTGCATCTGCCCTGGCATCAAGATCGCGAGCGACGCGCTTGTCCGCGGCACTGCGAAGCTGCCCAACTTCGAGCTGATCAAGCCGGATACGGTCATCGGCCGCAATACGATCACCAACCTGCAGTCAGGCATCATCTTCGGCTATGTCGGACAGGTGGAATACCTGATCAAAAAGATGAAGAAGGAACTGGGCAGAGAAGATACCGTCGTCGTGGCTACGGGCGGCATGGCCCGCATGATCGCCGCGGAAACAAAGGCGATCGACAAGATCGACGGCCGTCTCACCCTGAAAGGCCTGAGGCTTATCTACGAACGCAACATCGGTGCTTGAGTGAGGAAATAGCAGCATGGGTAAGAAGCGCAAGCCGCTGTCGGCAGGCTCCGTAATTGCCATTGTGGCCGGGGTCCTTGCAACTGCATGCGCTTTATTTGCCATGATCAGCATCCGCGGCAGCGCGAAGATCCTGACGATGGACGCCGAGCACCTGGTTGGAGCAGTCAGTTCCTTTATGAACCCGCAGACGCAGGGAACGGTTCAGCCGCAGGTCACCGCGAACGTCGTGGCAACTGTGCAGGCTGCCGCGCCTACCGTTGTGCCGAACGGACAGAACGGGAATAACGGCGGCGGGAACACTCAGGGCGGCACGGCAAATACCGCTTCGGAGCCCCCGGCAATAATCAGGAACCTTACGGTCACGCTGACAGGCAAGCTGGTCATAGACGCGAAGCTGCGGTCAAGCGTGCCCAATACGCAGAACGGCGCTGCAACGCTGTTTGAGGGGATATCAGACGCACTGCATGCGGATATCAATGTGGCGCTTCTGGATACCGCCGCTGAATCCGAAAACAGTGACTGGTGGGCACACGCATTGCAGCATGCAGGCATAGACGCCGCGATCCCGGCGGCAAAGAACTCGTTCTCCGGTTCACTGGAGAACACATCGCGCGCATTGAACAGCTGCGGCATCGGCCTGACCGGCGCCGGGAACGGAAGCATGATGACAGTGAACGGTGTCAGCGTAGCCTTCCTGTCGATCGCTGAGACCGGAAACACTGCGGATGCGCAGATCCCCGCGTATGATATGAACGCGGCAAGAAACAGGATACAGGCGCTGCGCGCGAACGGCGCGCAGGTCGTGATCGTGGCTGTGAACTGGAGAAAGTCTACCGCCGCGATCCCCACCGATCATCAAAAAAAGATCGCACAGGAGCTGTGCGATGCGGGTGCGGATATTATTGCCGGCGAGCGTGAAGGCGCCGTGGGGCATGCCGAATTCCTTACAAGTGCCGGCAGCGGACGCCAGTCACTGGTCATCTGGTCCATGGGCACGCTGCTGGGTTCAGCGCGTGATGAGCGTTCGCAGGTATCGGGATTCCTGATGCATGTGCAGGTGTCCTACAATTCAAGGACCGGTGTTTCGTTCGGAAAGATCGAGTACACCCCGACCTATATCTGGGGCCAGGACCTCAGCGGCGCGTACCGCTACCGCGTCATTCAGAGCGCTGTGGCAGCGCCTGCTGAAATGAACACAAAGCAATCCGAGGTCATGGGCAGGGCACTGAAACTGGTGCAGGACGAAATGGACAAGGGAATCGCGCTGCAGCGATACTGATATAGATCAGCGATAATACCGCGACAAGGGCCTGAGCGGCCTGCGCCGCGGTTTTTTGCTGCGGAAACCGAGCAGGCGCTTGAACCCGATCACGATGAGCGCGATCAGCGCAATGATAGCGGAAAGTACGACTACGATCTCAGCGGTCAGGCGCGGGAACGGATTCGGATCGTTCTGGGTCTCCAGATAGATCTCGTCAAGGGAAGGAACATCGATCTGGCGGCGCGCGATGCTGCGCGAGGCGAGCAGCTGGTATTCGATCGGTTCACCGACTTCCGGATAATAGGTCAGGTTCGCGATGACTTCGCCCGCGTCGATCGGTGCGACGGGATCATGCACATATTCGATCGATACGAGGTCGTTGAAGTTTGAGACCAGGTAATCAAGGCGCGTGTTCAGGGTAATGATCCTGTCATCGAGGGAAGTATCCAGTTTGTTGAGGATGAGTTCCAGTTGGCCGAGCCCCGGATCATCAAGGTCGTACTTGGAGATCTCAAGGACCTTGGGACTCATGGCATAGAGCTCTGAGACCGACGTGCTGACATACTGCGAGAAGCCGTATTCCATCAGCCTGCGCGTGTCACGCCAGCAGGT